>SFWF01000062.1 GCA_004560045.1 bacterium
GCCCGTTTTATACTCTATCATTGTGGCAATTCCGTTAATTCCCGCAGGCGCAAAATGGTTAGGCACAACGAAAATGTGGTAATATGCCGCCTGCATAGCCGCCAAAAGAATTGCAAAGAAATACGGCGTTGCCGCAAACTTTATTTTATTCATAACGATTCCCCCCAAAAAAACTGTTTACTTAAGGATTATAGTGAGTTATAATGCATTTGTAAATCGAATGATTTTAATACATGTCATCATTTTTTTTGATAAGAGGGAATTATGGATATTAAAAACGTCGAAACCTTTGTAAAGGTTGCGGAGCTGGAAAGCTTTACAAGAGCCTCCGAGGCGCTGAGTTACGTTCAGTCTACCGTCACAATGCAGATAAAGCAGCTTGAAAAGGAGCTGGGCTTTCCGCTTTTCGACCGAATAGGCAAAAAAATATCCCTGACCGATTCGGGTAGGGAATTTTTAGATGTGGCCTACGAGCTGCTTCATTCGGTAGAAAAGGCCGAAAGCATCGGGAAAAATAAAAAGGAGCTTCATGGTACCCTCAGAATAGGCGCGTCCGAATCCCTCCTTTTTACCGTTATTGCCGAAATACTGCCCGATTTTAAGGAAAAGTTCAAGAATATCGAGGTCAAGATAATTACGGGTCATTCGGTGGAGCTTGTGGAACAGTTAAAGACCAATCAGCTTGATATGCTCTACATAGCACAGCCGCAGATCAGCTATTCCGACCTGGTTTGTCTTTATACCCGTCCCGAGCACTTTATCTTCGTCTGCGCCCCGACCCATAACGCCGCAAAGAGGAAGCTTACCGCTACCGAGCTTATGGAGCAGACCTTTATCGTTACCGAGCAGAGCGGAATATGCTACGGTACGCTTCACGAGCTTGCTCTGCGCTTCGGCAAGGAGCTTGACGTATCGGTCGAGGTAGACAGCGTTCATATTATAACCGAGCTTGCCAAAAAGGGTATGGGCGTAGCCTTCCTGCCCGATTATTCGGTAAAAGACTATCTGAAGCAGGGTACCCTTACCGAAATAGAGGCCGATATTGAAAAGCAGGGATACCTGAGTCACGTCCTCTGTCATAAGAATCGCTGGATATCGCCTGCAATAGTCGGATTCGTCGAAATGATAAACGCCGTTCGCCCTGGCGAAATGCAGTAGATAAAAAAATCCACAATATGTGGATTTTTTTTTATGTTTTTTGAAAATCCCAAGGAACGGGTTATTGAAAAAACCTATTTTGCACCGTGTAATTCAATCAGTGATTGAGTTAGAGGGTATCGCAATTCAACTAATACTTTATTTACAAGAGAAAAATAATGTGATATAAAAAGTATGAGGAATTATATATCTTTTGAAAGGAGAATCCTTATGAAAAAACTTTTGGCGATCCTTCTCTGCGTAAGCCTTATGCTTTCTATGATGGTACTGACGGCTGCTGCAGCAGACGAAGCGGTTACGTTTTGGGATGGCAAGACCTATACTCAGCCTTCGGGCTCGGGTGACAGCGAAGACGACCCCTATATCGTTTCGACCCCTGCCGAACTTGCCTGGATGGTAAACGTTGGCGGCAACAACAAGTATTTTAAGCTTGCTAACGATATCTATGTTAACGACGTTACCGCCGAAAACTGGACCGAGACCGCAAAGCCTTGGTTCGTAAATGCAACCAACTGGATGTCTTACAAAGACTCTGCAGGTGAGGATAAGAAATTCTCTGGTCATATAGACGGCGCAGGCCATACCGTATACGGAATTTACTGTGACGGAAGCGTCGGCACGGTCAATAATGCTCTCATACCCATAATGACGGGCGGTTCGATAAAGCGCCTTTGTGTGTCCAACTCTGTATTTAATTCACGCTTTTCGGGCGGCATCGTCGGAACGATCCAAGGTAATATTGAGATAAGCGACTGTGTCGTTAAAAACTCCAAAATTATCAACACTTCAAGCTCCGACTCAGACAAGGCCTCTGGCGGTATTGCAGGTTACGCAACGAGCAATAAGGTCGTAACTATAACTCGCTGCGCCACCTTCGGCAACACCTATAGCGAAGCCACCGAACAAAACGGCGGAATTCTCGGAAATGTTTGGAATGCCACCGTTACCGCCGATTCCTGTTATGCCGATGTTGCAAAGCTGCACGGCGGCACGGCCTCCTTCACCCCTGTAAACTCCTGTGCTAAAAAAGGTGCAACCGTCGATACCTTAAAGACCGATTCTTATTTTATGAACTGCGCAAAGCATTTTGTTACGGTAGAAGGCTTTGCTCTTCCCGTATCTAAGGTCTTTGCAGGAGTAGATGCTAAAATCTGGAACGGCTTTTATCAGAAACCCGTAGCAGATGAGAACGGTAATTACCTCATCACATGTCCCGAGGAGCTTGCCTATGTTGTCGGTACCTTCGGCGGCGCAACAAACACCTACGTTATTACAAACGATCTTTATTTAAACGACGTTTCCAAGGCCGATTGGATGACCGCTTCTCCCAAGGAGTGGTTTATCGGTAGCGGAGCCTGGCATTCCGGCTACGACGGAATCAGCACCAAGGGCGGATATTTCAGCGGCACAATCGACGGAAATGGTCATTTTATCTACGGACTCTATAATTCCGACACCAATTCTGCAGCCTCTATGGCAGGACTTATCCCCGGCGCCGGCAATACTACTGTTAAAAATCTCGCAGTAAGCAACGCTTCGGTAACCGAAGCCCGTTGCGGTGGAATTGTGGGTGTGACGGGGATGAACACTACCATTACAGTTGATAACTGCTACGTAACCTCCTCGGTCGTCGCAAGCGGTAACAATGAAGTCGGCGGTATCGTAGGCTACGCTCCCGGAAACGCCACTGTGGTCATTAAAAACTGCGTGTCCGAAACCTCTTCGGTCAAAGCCGGTCTCTTAGGCGGCGCATATAACGCAAGGGTCGACGTGTCCGACTGTATTTCCTATTCTATGACCCCCTTCGGTGTCTTCGACGGAAGCACACCCGCTAACCTCAGCGTTTCCGACGTTTATACCGACGCTTCCTCTTCTGTCAGCGGAGTTACCGTACTTACTGCCAATCAAATGGCGGGAGAAAGTGCTAAACTCTTTATGCAGGGACTGAGCTCTTCCTTCGTTACCCGCGAAAACGCAGGTCCTATGCTTAAGACCTTCACAAAGACCGAGGACTCCTCCTTCCCGATCTTCAAGGGCGAAGGAACCGAAGCCTCACCCTATCTCATTTCTACCCCTGAAGAGCTTTACTACTGCGTAGCAGGCTTCGGTCAGGGCAAATCCTATAAGCTTACCAATAATATCGATCTTGCCGAGTTCTGCAAGAAAAACGGCGGTTGGATAAAGGGTAATGCTTGGAACGTAGGCTATGGCGTTTTAGAGGGCGTAAACGGATACTTTTCGGGTACCCTCGACGGCGACGGATATACCGTTTCGGGTCTTAACTATGCCGAGAGCAACACCTCGGTCACATCGGGTCTTATCCCTCTAACCAGGGGTGAAGCCACCGTTAAGAACCTTCGTATAGCAAGCTCCTACATCACCGCGGAGGATGCTCAGTTCGGAAGAGCAGGCGCTATAATCGGCTTTGCTCGCGACTGCAACGTGAATATCGAAAACTGCATTATTGCCTCCGACGTTACCGTTTGGGGAAAAGGCGGGTTCCACGGCGGACTTATCGGATATAATCTTTCGAGCGGTGCAACCGTTAATATAAAGAATTGCGCGGTTCTTGCTCCTTATAGGTTTACCGATTTTATTTCCAACGGAACAACCGTAAACATTACCAATTCGTATGTATTGGATAATACACCCTATGAACAGAATAACGGTACCGTAGTTACTACCAACGTTTATACTTCGGCTGATTTTGAGGCTGAGGGCGTAACCGTTCTCGAAAAAGCTCAGATGGTAGGAGCAGATGCTCTCACTAATATGAGCGGACTCTCCTCAGAGCTTTGGTATGCTGCCTCAAAAACAGGACCTATGCTCAGCGACATCGGAAACAAGATGGGCGACGTCAATAAGGACGGCGTTGCCGCCGACGGCGACGATCTTGCCGCTATCCGCCTTTCCATCATCGCAGATGCCACCTTCGACTTTGCCGACCGCAACGGAGATACCGTAGTAGATATCTTCGACCTCGTTCTTCTCGGCAAAGCATTATAATCGATTTTCTCTAGATCCTTTCAACACGAAAACGGGACGCACCATTTTGGATGCGTCCCGTTTTCGTTATATCTCAAGTTTTGTCATTCGTGCATAGTTTACGGAGACCGTATTTCCGAATTTTGGTCTAATATTTTTTGGTACTGTTATGATAAAATTATCATAACAGAGTGCAATCTCACAGTTGTCTTTTGATTTTTCCGCCTTTTTATTGACAAAGGCTTTGAAATGCACTACAATGTAAGAATATTCATATAAAATATGATACGTATTTATCTTGAAGGGCAGGTTGTTATGAAATTTAATGCTTTCGTTAAGAAGACCCTTTCGGTAGTTTTGTCGCTTGCTGTTTTAGCGGCAGGACTCGTTGTGGGAGTGACTTCGATGGCTGCGGTAGGCAGCGAGATCTGGGACGGAACTCTTAAAGAGCCTACCCTCGGCGGCGACGGTTCCTCTGCCGATAATCCAATACTTATAACCTCTGCCGCAGAGCTTGCTTGGGCGGTAAATCAGGGCGGCACCAAGCATTATAAGCTTGCCGCAGATATCTACCTGAACGATACATCTAAGATCAACTTTACAAACGGTACAGTGGCTGAGGGCTACACGGCCAACAAGTGGTTTTACGACAATAAGACCTACGACGGTTCCTATAAGAATGTAAACGACGAAAACGTCGTGTTTAAAGGAAGTCTCGACGGAAACGGACATACGGTATACGGCCTTTACTACGAACCGGGCAACGTCTATTCTTCGGTAGGACTCATTCCCGCCGCTAACGATGCTACGGTTAAAAATCTTCGGCTTAAAGATAGCTTTGTTTCGGGCGGACGCTGGGTCGGACCGCTTATCGGTCACGCTACCTATACCACCCTTGAACAGATCGTAATAGACTCTTCTGTAAATGTTTGGGGCTATAACTCGGGCAATGCCTATTATAACGGTGGCGAGGTCGTCTGGCCGCTTAGCGGAAGTGCTTCCTCCTCGATCTGGTTCGGCTCAAATGGACTTGGCGGAATCGTCGGCTATGCCAACGGCTCGGTTAGTATAAAGAGCGTTGCCGCCTATGCCGCTTTAAAGGGCTCCGGCTTCACCTTCACCACAAGCAATCCCAATGTTGCCGACGGCGCTCCGATTAGGGTTGGAGACGCGGGACATATCGGCGGAATTATCGGAACAAGCTGGGATACCGCCATCACCGTTGAGGACAGTATCTCTCTTCTTGCTCCCCACGACGGTTAAAACAACAACGTAGCGATGACCTTTACCGGCGTTTATACCGCCGCAGGGACCTTAAGCGACAAGGTTTCCGCCACCAAGGTATCCTCGTATGACCTTATCGGAAAAGCTGCCCCCGAAATGCTTACCGCTCTCAACTGGGAGCTGTGGAAAGCAACCAAGGGCTATCCCACTCTTACTCAGTTCTATGAAGAAACCGCTACGGGTATTATCTGGAACGGAAGTGAGACGGCCCCCGATGAGGGTACGGGTAGCGAAAGCGATCCCATCCTCATCTACACCGCTGAGCAACTTGCCTACGTTGTCGCAAACGGCGGCGGAAAATATTATAAGCTCGTTTCAGATATCTATCTTAACGACGTTTCTAAA
Organism: bacterium; assembly: GCA_004560045.1. Classification (GTDB taxonomy): domain Bacteria; phylum Bacillota; class Clostridia; order Oscillospirales; family Acutalibacteraceae; genus SFWF01. The sequence continues at coordinate 5,773 of SFWF01000062.1, forward strand.
ATCAATTTCGAAAACGGTACCGCCGAAAGCGGCTACTCTCCCAAAGAGTGGTATTACGGCAATACCGAGGCAGGAACCACCTATAACGGCGGCAAAACGTTTACGGGAACCCTCGACGGAAACGGACACACCGTTTACGGTCTCTACTACACCCCCGGTAACGTTTATACCGCGGTCGGTCTTCTCCCTGCCGCAAATAACGTAACCGTTAAAAACCTCCGAATCAGCAAGGCCTTTATTTCGGGCGGTCGCTGGACCTCTGCTCTTATCGGTGACGCGACGAGCGCTACTATTGAGCAGGTCGTTATTGCCCCGTCGGTAACCATCTGGAGCTATAACGCAGGAAATCATTACTATCACGCCGATGCAGGTCAGTGGACCTATGCCGGCTCCACTACCGCAGGCTTCCAGTTCAGCCCCGCAACCGTCGGCCCCATAATGGCCTACGGACATACGAGTGCTACCGTTAAAAACGTTGCATCCTACGCAACGATCAAAACCTCAGGCTTCACCTTCACAACGACCAATCCTCTCGTTGCCGACGGCGCACCTATTCCGGTAGGCGGTCCCGGACACGCGAACGGAATATTCGGCACTACCTGGGTCTGCAACGTCACCATGGAGAACACCGTTTCTCTTATGCATCCCTGCAACGGTAAGGGTGCTACAGGCGACACATTTACTACCAACAACGTTTACTACGTATATGGCTCCAATGTTGCCAATGTTCCCGCAGCAAAGGTTTCTTTGACCGCTCTTTTCGGTAGTCTTGCCGAAGAAAAGCTGTCGGGTCTCGACTGGAATCTCTGGAAGGCGGGAAAAGCAAGCTATCCCACTTTAAAGCGTTTCTATAGTGAAGAAGAGGATAATTTGGAAAACATAGGCGGCGAAGAAATGGAAGGCATAACCTACCTGATTACCGAAATCGACGGTAAATATAAAACTCAGGGAAGAACTCCAATTATCGACGGCGTCTTAAAGCTCGACTGGACGGCTTCGGGTCTCGAGTGGAACGCATACTGTAAGGGTGACGTTTATATCACCGTTTGCAGCGAAACCTCAAATCCAATGTATTTCTCATCCTTTGTTGACGGAGTAATGCAGTACGCCGATAAGCGTATCCCCGAGGATATCGGTGCCGCATTTACCTCAAACTCAACCGGCTATCCTTACTATATCGACAAGTGCGGTCTTATAACCTTTAAGATTGCCGAAAATCTTCCCGAAGGCAACCATACCTTCGAGATTTACCGTCAGTCTCAGGCACAATGGGGCGACTTCGGTGTGTTCAGCATCACTATGGACGGCGATTTTATTGCCGCTCCCGAAAAGAGCGACCTTTATATCGAATTTATCGGCGACTCCATTACTGCAGGTCATGGTATGCTGACTTCCGAGCCTTCTTATAGTACCGTTCACCACGAGGATGCAACAAGAGGTTGGGCATTCTTGACCGCAAAGACCCTTGGCGCAGACTGGTCGGTTGTTGCACAGTCGGGCATTTGCGCTATCGATGGTCTCAGCTATTCTCCGGGTCCGGTTGCTTCCATGAGAGAAAAATATCCCAAGCTCAGATACCTTCAGGGCGACACCGAAACAGAATACGACTTTGCACGTAAGGCGGACGTTGTCGTTATAGGTCTCGGTACCAATGATATGAACTGCTGGAATCGTGAGCATTGCGCTATCGATCAGAGCGAGCTTAAGCCCGGCTTCAAGAAGATGTTTGACCTCGTTCGAGAGAAAAACCCCAACGCTAAGATAGTTTGGATTTACGGTATGATGACAAGCTCTTATAAGGGCTACGTTGAGGAAATTATGGAAGAGGCAGGCGGAGCCGAAGCAGGCTTCTATACCCTTCAGCTTCCTCTTGATAATAAGGGCGGTCAGGGTCATCCCACCCTTGCAAGTCAGCAGGTTTATGCAGACACCCTCGCACCCTTTATCGAAGAGATCCTCGACGACAGCGTCTACGGCGATCTGAACGGTGACAAGCAGGTCGATATCTGCGACCTCGTAAATCTCTCTAATATGATTTCGGGCAAAACCGAAGAATCCACTGCCGCCGACCTTAACTCCGACGGCAAGATCGACTCTCTCGATGCCGCCGAGCTCAGAAAGCTTATAATCTTAAAATAATATAATCCTTTCAATCAAAAAACGCCCCCGAACGGAGACGCTTCGTAACGGATCGTACTCTTAAGGACGAAATGCCTAAAAAAGCAAATTTTTGCGGCCTAATGTGTTAAAAAGCCGTGGTACGCGACAGCGTTACCACGGCTT
>SFWF01000063.1 GCA_004560045.1 bacterium
AAGATTCAAAAAAATCACAAAAAATTTATTTACCCCTTGACAAAGTAGGCAAATAGGAATATAATGTAATAAACTTAATAATCAAACCGTTGAAGCGGAGATAACGGCAATAATGCCTTTCCAGAGAGCCTGTGGTGCTGAGAGTCAGGTAAGAAACAAGTTGTCAAATGGACCGCTGAGGGCGCAGTCAAATGGATTTTTCCAAAGTATTCTGCGACGCTGTAGGCAAGCGTACAAATGCCAGGGATATGTTGGTAGCCTGCTAAGTGCATAGGGTCATTCCTATGAATCAAGGTGGCACCGCGGATAGTGTTTATATTATTCGTCCTTGACAGATGGTATATTTCTGTCAAGGGCGTTTTTGTTTTATAACTCCTTTGACTTAAGTATAAAGTTAAAGGAGTTTTCCTTTTTAGGAGGTAAATACAATGTTGCTTACAAAACGCTGGCGCCCTGTGGGACGCCGAATCATCAATTTGCACACGTAGAAATATCACATACTAAAACTAACTTAATCCTATACGGAGGTAATTAAAATGAAAACCGAAAAAATTCCTTATAAAATCTATCTTAACGAAAGCGAGATGCCGAAGGCCTGGTATAATCTGCGTGCCGATATGAAGAAGAAACCGGCACCGCTCCTTAACCCTGCAACGCTTCAGCCGATGAAGGCGGAAGAGCTTGAAGGTGTATTCTGTAAAGAGCTCATCGCACAAGAGCTTGATAATGATACTCCCTATTTTGAAATTCCCGAAGAAATCCGTAATTTCTATAAAATGTACCGTCCCGCACCGCTTGTTCGCGCCTACTGTCTTGAAGAAAAACTCCAAACTCCCGCAAAGATTTATTACAAATTTGAGGGTAACAACACCAGCGGCTCTCATAAACTGAATTCCGCTATTGCTCAGGCATACTACGCCAAGAAGCAGGGGCTTAAAGGCGTAACCACCGAAACCGGAGCCGGTCAATGGGGCACAGCTCTTTCTATGGCTTGTTCGTATTTTGATCTTGACTGCAAGGTGTATATGGTTAAATGTTCGTATGAACAGAAGCCGTTCCGCCGTGAAGTTATGCGTACCTACGGCGCATCGGTAACTCCTTCGCCGTCAATGGAAACCGAAGTCGGCAAAAAGATCCTTGCTGAACATCCCGGCACCACCGGAAGTCTTGGATGCGCTATTTCCGAAGCGGTAGAAAAGGCTGTTACAAGCGACGGATATCGTTATGTGCTTGGAAGCGTACTTAATCAGGTACTGCTTCATCAGTCGGTTATCGGCCTCGAAACCAAAGCGGCGCTGGATAAATACGGCATCAAACCCGATATGATTATCGGCTGCGCAGGCGGTGGCTCTAACCTTGGCGGTCTTATCGCACCTTTTATGGGCGAAAAACTGCGTGGAGAAGCAGACTATCGTATTATCGCTGTTGAACCTGCATCTTGTCCGAGCTTAACCCGTGGTGTATATGCTTACGACTTCTGCGATACCGGAAAGGTTTGCCCGATGGCGAAAATGTACACGCTCGGCTGTGATTTTATCCCCTCAGCCAACCACGCAGGCGGTTTACGCTATCATGGAATGAGCTCGACCCTTTCCGAGCTTTACGATCAAGGACTTATGGAGGCAGTAAGCGTAAAACAGACCGATGTATTTGAAGCGGCAGAATACTTTGCAAGAGTCGAAGGCATCCTGCCTGCTCCTGAAAGCTCTCACGCTATTCGTGTGGCAATTGATGAAGCCCTTAAATGCAAAGAAACCGGCGAGGAAAAGACTATCGTGTTTGGCCTTACCGGTACCGGATACTTTGATATGGTGGCTTATGAGAAATTCCACGACGGCGAAATGAGCGACTATATTCCCACCGATGAGGAACTCGAAAGTTATCGTGCAAAGCTCCCCAAAATAGATTAAATACCACCCCATACAATGCCGTTCCGCTAACGCAGAGCGGCATTTATTTATTAAAAAACGGAAAATTTTTTAGCTTTCTGATTTTGACAAAGAAAAAACCGTGAAACCCTTATAACTACAAGGATTTCACGGTTTTCTATTGGTCCGAGTGTCGAGATTCGAACTCGAGGCCTCTTGAACCCCATTCAAGCGCGATACCAAACTTCGCCACACCCGGATGCTTTCTTTTCGTCAGCAAATGTGATTATACCACAACGCTTTTCAAAAATCAAGTAAAATTTTCAAAAAACAACCGATATTTTTTATATCGGTTGTTTTATCGATTAAAGTTCGCCGAAACCGGTCTCAACAAGCTCTACAAGAGCGGCGAGAGCAGCCTCTTCGTCAGAGCCGTCAACGATAATACGGATCTCGGTTCCGCCTACGATACCGAGGGAAAGAACGCCGAGTAAGCTTTTGGCATTAACTCTTCTCTCTTCCTTTTCTACCCAAACAGTAGACTTAAACTCGTTAGCCTTCTGAATGAAAAAGGTAGCGGGTCTTGCATGAAGACCAACCTGATTATTTACAACTACATCTTTAACGCACATAAAACATACTCCTTATATCAAATTAAGCATATAGTGGTCTAAAATTATTATGATACTATTATACCACAATATATTCCACAGTCAACGGCAAAAAATCAAGTTCTATCAAAAGTTCAAAGGTCGACGAATTTCGACCTTAAGTTTTGTGAAAAATGCTCAAAAAGTTGAATAACTTTTATGCAGTAGAGTTATTTTTCCTTCTTAAGCTCGTCTAAAAATATTTTTTCCTTTTTGGAAAGCTCGGCACCTTCGAGCATTTCGGGACGGCGGCGGTAGGTTTCTTCTATCGCTCTTTCCCGTCTCCATTTAGCGATATTAGCGTGGTGACCCGAAAGCAACACCTCGGGAACCTGCATATCGTTCCAGGTTTCGGGCTTAGTGTACTGCGGATATTCAAGAAGGCCTGCAAAATGACTTTCTTCGGTAAAACAGATATCGTCGGCCAAGACCCCCGGCAGCATTCGGCATACCGCGTCGACTACGGTCAGAGCAGGTAGCTCTCCGCCCGTAAGCACGTAATCTCCGACCGAGATCTCCTCGTCGACGATTGCATCGATCACACGCTGATCAACACCTTCATAATGACCGCAAAGCAGTACTAACCTATCGTACTTTGAAAGCTCTACAGCCTTTTTCTGAGTAAATGTGGGACCCTTCGGGGTCATATAAACAAGGTGCGGCTTAGCTTCGGTTTCGGGATCGTAAAGGGACGTAAAGCAGTTATATATAGGAGCGGCCGACATAACCATTCCCATTCCGCCGCCATAGGGCGTATCGTCTACCTTATTATGCTTATTTCCCGAAAAGTCGCGGATATTATGACAAGAAATTTCTACCTTTCCCGCCTTTCGGGCACGTCCGATAATACTTTCGCTAAGCACCGCTTCGCACATTTCGGGGAAAAGGGTCATTATATCAATCTTCATCTTCGAAAATTCCTTTCAGGGGTCTTATAACAACCTTTTCGGCATCGATATCAACCGATATTACAACCTCGTCGATACAGGGAATAAGATATTCCTTTTCTTCCTTTTTTATATGCCATACGTCGTTGGCACCCGTTTCGGAAACTTCGGATATTTTTCCGAGAAGCTTACCCGAATCGGCGTCGAAAACCTCACAGCCGATAAGCTCGGTTATGAAATACTGACCCTCTTCAAGCTCTGCGTCTTTGCGGGCCATATAAAGGACCTTGCCCCTATACTTTTCGGCCTCTTCGATAGAATCGACCCCTTTAAGAGCGGCAATGACTACGTTGCCGTGGGGGCTCGCTTTAAGGGCTTCAAGGTAAGAGGCGCCGTTTTTATCTAAATAGAGTTTTTTAAGCGTGCAGAAAAACTCGGGAGTATCGCACCAGGCCTGAATACGGACCATTCCGCGAACTCCGTGAGTTCCTACGATCTTTCCAACCTCTAAGAAATTCTGTTTCATAATTCTTCTCCCAAATAAAGTTAAACCCCCACATTGGGTGGGGGTTACTTAACAAATCAGTCGATTTCGACCATAACTTTGTCGCCGGTACGGTTTGCGGCGGCACGCATAACGGTACGGATAGCCTTGGCTATACGACCCTGCTTACCGATAACACGTCCCATATCGTCTTCAGCAACGTGAAGATGGAAAACGATAACTCCTTCTTCGTTTACGGCATCCTCGGTAACGGTTACCTGATCGGGAGCCTCAACGAGTCCGGCTGCGATGGATACGAGAAGTTCTTTCATTTAGTTGTCCTCCACTAAGATTAGATAATTTCGGATTTTTTGAGAAGAGCCTTTACGGTGTCGGTAGGCTGAGCGCCGTTAGCGATCCACTTCTTAGCCTTTTCGCCGTCGATGTTAACTACAGCGGGTTCCTTGGTAGGATCGTAGGTTCCGATCTCCTCAATGAAACGACCGTCACGGGGATAGCGGGAATCTGCAACAACTACACGGTAGAAGGGAGCCTTCTTAGCGCCTAATCTGCGAAGTCTGATTTTAACTGCCATTCTGAATACACCTCCATAAGTATTTTTATATAATTAAGAGAAAACTCTTGATTAACTATGATTACATCGGGGGCATACCGGGAGGCATTTTAAAACCGCCCATACGGCGTTTGCCGCCCTTGCCGTTCATCTGCTTGAACATCTTTTTCATCTGATCGTACTGACGCATAAGCTTGTTGACGTCCTCAACTGTAACGCCTGCGCCTGCGGCAATACGTTTTCTTCTCGAGGCGTTAAGAAGGTCGGGCTTTGCGCGTTCCTTCTTGGTCATCGAGTAGATGATAGCCTCGGTTCTGAGCATTGCTCTTTCGTCGATGTCCTGATCTTTAATTTTGTTTCCCATTCCCGGAATCATAGAAATCAGGCCCTTTATATCGCCCATTTTCTTGATCTGCTGAAATTGCTCTAAAAGATCGTTAAGATCGAATTTATTTTCTTCGAGACGCTTTGCGGTCTCTAAGGCTTTTTTCTCGTCAAGCTCGCTTTCTACCTTTTCAATAAGGGAGAGCACGTCGCCCATTCCGAGAATTCGAGAAGCCATACGGTCGGGATGAAACTCGTCGAGGTCGTCAAGCTTTTCGCCGACACCTACGAACATAATAGGCTTTCCGGTAACGGCACGAACCGAAAGGGCCGCACCGCCTCGGGTATCGCCGTCGAGCTTTGTCAGAATGACGCCGTCGATCTCTAAAATTTCGTTAAAGGCCTTTGCAATGTTGACCGAGTCCTGACCGACCATAGAGTCGATTACGAGGAGGATGTTATTAACCTCGACCGCCTTGGTTATGCGGCGGAGCTCATCCATAAGCTCGGTATCGATATGAAGACGGCCCGCGGTATCGAGAATAAGATAGTCGTGACCGTAGTCTCTTGCGTAAGCAACCGCCTGCTTAGCGGTTATTTCGGGCTTCTGCGTTCCCTTTTCAAATACGGGAACTCCGATCTGCTCGCCGAGTACCTTAAGCTGCTCAATAGCGGCGGGACGGTAGATATCGCAAGCGGCAAGCATAGGACGGTGACCCTTGGATTTAAGGTGCTTCGCAAGCTTTGCGGCATGAGTGGTTTTACCCGAACCCTGAAGACCGCAGAGCATTATTATAGTAGGTATCTTATTAGAGGTTTTAAGACGTGTCTGCTCGCTTCCCATAAGGGAGGTAAGCTCGTCGCGGACGATCTTAATAACCGTTTGCGCGGGAGTAAGGCTTTCCATAACCTTTTCGCCTACGCACTTTTCACCTACGGTATTGGTAAAATCTTTAGCGACCTTATAGTTAACGTCGGCCTCGAGCAGGGCAAGACGAATTTCACGCATAACGTCCTTAACGTCACGCTCGTTAAGCTTGCCTTTGGAGCGAAGTCGTTTAAAGACGCCCGCTAATTTATCCGATAGGCTATCGAATGCCATACTCTCACCTCTTTAAAGTTTATCGATCAAATCAAGAAGCTCGCTTTCGGCAAGCTCGCCGTTTTTAACGGCGGCGGCGGTTCTTTTAAGGTTTTTTATAAGCTCTAACTGACCAATGCCTTTTTCGAACTCTTTAAGCTGCGCCTCTCCTCTTTTAACAAAATCGCTTACTCCCTGACGGGTAATTCCTTCGTTTTCGGCGATTTCGGAAAGAGAAAGGTCGTTATTATAGTAACCGTCGAGTATTCGAAGCTGCTTTTCAGGCAGAAGAATTCCGTAACGGTCGAGCAGTTCGGAAACGTATAGGTTAGCGGCCAAAAGAACCCACCTCTTGTCAAGTTTTTTACTTGCGGGGTATATTTTAACACATAAAGCACGGCGTGTCAAGTATTTTTCTTTACAATAATTTAGTTTAAAACCAAAACCGCAACATCTTCACAACAATTATGTTGAAAAAAAGCATAAAATATAATATAATTATCTTTATGAAATTCGAATGGAGACAAAAATGATATTTAAAAGGTTTACGGCGACGCTTCTTGTCGCTTTAATGATAATACTGAGCTTTTCGGGCTGTGAGGAGAACTACAAGGAGGCCTTTATATATATTGAATTCGACCGAACCGCCGAAATACTCGACCCACAGCTTGCCACTACCACCGAGGAGCTGACGGTTTGCCGTTCGGTATTCGATACCCTGCTCAGATACGACGGCTTCGGAAAGATCGTTCCCTCTGCGGCCGAGTCCTACTCCAAGGACGGTTTAGTTTATACCTTTAAGCTTAAAAAGGACGGAAAATGGACAGACGGCACTCCCCTTACCGCCGACGACTTTCTATACGGTATAGAACGAGCTGTGTCTCCCGAGACCTCAGCCCCCTACGCTAACAGTCTGTTCTCGATCAAAGGCGCCGAAGAAATATACGGTGGCAAGGCCGAGCTTTCGAGCCTCGGAGTAACCGCCGTCGACGAGCATACCCTTAAAATTGAGCTTAAAAGGGATGATCCCGAATTTTTAAAGGTTCTTACCTCGGCAATAACTATGCCCTGCAACCGAAAGTATTTCGAGGGCTGTATGGGTAAATACGGACTCACCCTCGATACGACACCCTCCTGCGGCTCGTATTATATAAAGAAATGGACAAGCAACGAGAAATTCCTTATCCGTCTTGCGAAAAACCTCGAATTCACGGGTGATTTCGAGGCAAATTCAATGCGAATATATTACACCTGCGGTGAAAAGGATACCCTTGGTATGCTCGAAAACGAAAATACCGATCTTATGTATATTTCAACCGAGGATTACGATAAGATAGCGGCGGCCGGATTTGAAATGGTATCGACCAAGGATACCTGCTACGCTCTTTTCATAAACGGCGACTTGGACGAGGAGGTCAGGAAGGCGCTCCTTACCTCGGTAGATCACTCGGGCTTTAAGGATAAGCTTCCCTCTACCCATTCGGTTGCCGATACGATATATCCGAGTATAGTAGGAGCAGAGGGTGCCAAAAAGGTTACCGAATATATAAAATACGCTCCCGAAGAAGCCGCAAAGCTTTATTCCGAGCTTATAAAGAAGGGCACCGACCTTTCGGGAATAACGATAAAGTATCCCTCCGACTCCGCTGCGGCGGCGGTTGCGAAATCGGTTGCGGCACAGTGGCAACAGAATCTGAGTCTCTTTATAAATATCGAAGAGCTCTCCCCTGCCGCGGCAACCTCGACCTATAATTTCGGAAGCTACGATATTCTTATAGCGCCCTTTACCGCAACGACGGGAACAATCTCGGCCTATCACGCAGAGCTCGGATTCTCCGATACCGACATAGCAAAAGCAGAAAAGGCACTTTACGAAGAACTGCACTGCTACCCTCTTTATTTTACCTCTACAAATATCGCTTCCATCCATACGGTAGATAACCTTAAGTCCTGCCTTTGGGGAGGAATTGTAGACGTAGCTATGCTTATAAAGAAGCGGTAATTAAAAACGATCCATCGTGTACGGGTGCGCGCCATAGTGAAAATTTGGTTTTTCGGGTAAATTTGCCCCAAATCTTGCTGAAAAGCCTTATAATACGGCAGTATTACTGCGTTTTTCA
>SFWF01000064.1 GCA_004560045.1 bacterium
ACTGCTGATACAGACGGTAGTTCCTAAAATAAAGAGAAGATTAAATATATTCGAGCCGATCACGTTGCCGACTGCAAGCGCGCTCTCACCCTTTCGGGAAGCGATAAAGGAGGTAACGAGCTCGGGCAAAGAAGTACCTATAGCGCAGACGGTAAGTCCTACGAGGGTCTTTGACATTCCGAGACTCAGTGCAATATTTTCGGCCGAATTTACAACGAGCTGTCCGCCGGTTATTATCATAGCGAGGCCGATAAGCAGGAAGCCGATGCTTTTACCCATAGACATAGTTTTAATATCGTCAGCGGTTACCTCGCGGTTTTTAATGCTTTTATAAAGCATCCAGCCTATATAAGAAGCAAAAAGCACTACAAGAATAACACCTTCGTAAAGCGCAAGCTTTCCGTCACAGACCATAGGAATGAACAAGATCGTCGTAACTATTGCCCAAGGGAAATCGCGTTTTAAGAACTCGTCTGCGGTGGGAATAGGCTTTATCATCATACATAAGCCTAGGATAAAGAGCAGATTGAAAAGGTTTGAGCCGATAATATTGCCGATAGCCATATCGCCGGCGCCTGCCTCACCGAAAAAGGTCTCCTTTACGCCCGCAGTTATACTTACTGCGGCTTCGGGAGCGCTCGTTCCCATTGCGACGATGGTAAGACCGACTATAGCCGCAGAAACTCCGAGTCTACGGGCAAGTGAAGCCGCGCCGTCCACAAACCAATCGGCACCCTTAACAAGCAGGACAAAACCTATCGCCAAAAGTAAGTAATCCATAATTTTTCTCCTTTTTGTAAATATTTATTAAAAAACAAGACTATTATCCCACGACAAAAATCGTGAAATAATAGTCTTGTCATTTACTATATTACCCGACTCCGAACGGAGCGTGATGACGAATAATATAACACCCTTAAGGATGCTGACTACTCCCTATTACTTGAGTATAAAACTTAAACGATATGAATTAAAAAATATTGTATGCTCTTGCTATAATATACGCGAGGTAGATGGCGTAAAGAGCAACCGAAGCGCCGCCCTTTGTTTTTTGCAGCTTAGTACCGTGGAGAGAGAAGAGATACATCATTGCGGTGAAGCCTAAAAGCAGGATCGCGTCGATAAGGATGCCCGTTCCTAAATCGACCTCAATGGGGTTGATGGTCGCGGCCATGCCGAGAATAAAGAGCAGGTTCAACATATTGGAGCCTACTACGTTGCCGATCGCCATATCGCATTCTCCCTTTTTGGCGGCAACGATAGAGGTAACAAGCTCGGGCAGAGAGGTTCCGCAGGCAACGATGGTAAGTCCTATAAGCATCTCGCTCATACCGAGGTCTGAGGCTATCTTAGATGCACTTTTAACGACGCAGTCTCCTCCGATAACGATAAGCACTATACCGATAAGCAGGAAGATTATGCTCTTAAGCAGTGAAACGTTGGCGATCTCGCTTTCGTCGGCAGGAATACGGTTTTTTACGGTCTTATATATTACGTAACCGAGGTAAGAAACAAGGAGCACAAGAAGGACGATACCTTCAATTCTTCCGATTTCCGGGCTTCCGCTTGCCGTACCGAAAAAGGCAACCATTATAATGACCGCGACGGTTGCTATCAGGTTCCAGGGATAGTCACGAACGAGAATTTCCTTGGTGGTAGGCACCTTGGTCATAAGCATACAGACGCCGAGAACCACGAGAAGATTGAAAAGATTCGAGCCGATAACGTTACCGAGGGCAATTTCATTCTGACCGCCGAGGGAGGCCGAAATGCTTACCGCGGCTTCCGGAGCAGAGGTACCCATTGCAACGATGGTAAGGCCTATTATCGCGGGAGAAACTCCGAGTCTACGGGCAAGGGAAGCAGCGCCGTCTACAAATATATCGGCGCCCTTTATAAGCGCAACAAAAGCGACTACAAGCACGACGTAGGGCACCGTAAAGTGAAGCGATAAAAGTTGTTCTACCATATTATGACCTCCAACAAAATAAAAAAGAGACTATTATTGTATGCGAAAAACACACAATAATAGTCTCGTTATTTAATGCATTACCCGGTGGTTTCCCACGTGATGACGATTAATGCAACGCCGAAAGGCGCTAACTACTCCCTAATATTACGATATTATAATATCAATTTACAAGGAAAATGTCAAGAAAAAGTTTTCAACTTTAATTGGCAAGCCATACGAAGGGGGATGCACAATAGCCGTAGACGCCTCCGATAGTGTTGTAGAGATTGATGGTGGGTCTATTTCTGTAGCCCATACGAACGCCGGTAATCTCAGATACGCCGTCGGCAGAAACGGTGACGACATTATTCGAAAGCGTTCCCGTTGCGGCTACCCAGTTACCCGAAATGTCTCTGACCTCAAGTTCATTAACCATATCGCCCTTAGTCAGCATAAGGCCTTCGGCGATATGGCTGAAGGTTATGGTCGCGGTAGCGCCGTTTGCGGTTATGGTGTCGTAAAGGGGACCCGAATATTCAGGAGTCTTGTCGTAGTCGCCTAAAGGATAGTAATAAGTAGTAAGGGCGGCGTTGGCAAGAGCCTTTGCGATGGGAAGCTTGTCGGTGGGATGAATATCGAGCTTACCGTTGGCGGCGAGGGTATCCTCATAGGAGAGCATCGTGCAAACGGTGACTCCGTCCATGGTGCGGGCGGCCTCGCCCTGAGCAATACGGATGTTATGTTCGTCGACAACTGCACCGTTACGATCATAGTCGCCATCATTCTCGTAGAGCATTATCTGAACGGTGTAGAAGGGCAAGGTAGGATCGTCCATACGGGTGCGCCAGCAGTCGACCATAGTCCTGAACATATCAAGATAGCGGTAGGCCTCCCCTATTCCGCGGTTGGATTCGCCCTGATACCAGAGAACGCCAGCGGTGGTAAGCTTTTCGATAGGCTGAATTTGATTTCTGTAGAGGTCGTGGTGACCCTGATCGTAGTATTGGTAGTCGGAATGGGCAAGGTGATCGAAGTCGTACTTCTCACAGAAGCAGTAGTCCTCGTGAACCCAGTCGTCGATTCGGGAAGCACCCTGAGAGCAGGAAATGATGCCTACAGGGATGCTGTTATCGAGGGCATAGCTCAGCTCCTGAGCGAAGAGAACACCAACTGCCGTAGCGCTTTCGACTACGTTCGGGGCGAAGGAATACCAGCCCTTAGTTCCTCTGTATGAATAGCGAAGGAGAGAGTTTTCTCCGACGGTGCCGGTCTGCTCGGTGGATTTGAGGTTAAACTCCATGTTGGACTGACCCGAGGCAATAAATACGTCGCCTACAAGCACGTTTGAATAGGTCTTCTCGACTCCGCCGAAGTTGGTCTTAAAGGTGACGGGAGTGGTGGAGACCTCCATAGGCTCGAAGTAGACCTCCCAGGCGTTGCCTTCAGAATTTACGGTCCTGGTCTGATTTCCGATAGTGATCTCGCCCGTGCCCTTACCCGTTCCGTAAACGCAGATGGGCTTGTTGCGCTGAAGGATCATATTGCTCTTAAACACAGGGGAAAGCTCAAGAGAAAACTCGCTCCAAATGGCGTAGAGGGTTGCTCCGTCCAGCTCGGCGGTAACGATGTTACTGTCGATAATATCGCCGTCCTTTGTAAGGCTCCAGCCGACAAAAGTGAACTTCTCGCGGGAGGGAGTTGCGATAGCGAAAGGAGCGCCGATGGTCTGAGCCGATTTTATCGATGTCTTAGTGCCTCCGAAGGTTCCCTCGTTGGCGTCGAAGTTTATGATAGGAGTATGTTCGTTATTCATTTTTACAAGATCGCAAATATTAGTCATATTATCACGGTTAAAGTCTGTATTCTTAAACTTGGCTGCGCCGATAAGGGTTGAACGAAGGGCGATTATATCTCCGCTTCCTCTTCCTGCGCTGTCCTCGTTTACGTCGCCGATGGTGGTTCCGTAGAGGCGGTGAAGAGGTCCGCTCTGATCGTTATCAGCGGCATACCAGATATCCTCAGAAAAGCCGCTCATATTATCGAAGGCAGCTTTACCCATCATCTGCGCAGAGGTAAGATGGGTCTGAGCAACGTTTGTGGAGCCGGTGTTGCTATAATTATTAGCGTAAGCGTTCTCGGTCTTGGAGGTGACGCTACTACCTGTCTGGAAGGTGGGATAAGAGAAGGAATAGTTATTCTTTCCGGTGTAGTCTGCCAACCAGGCAGAGCCAAGAATTCCGTTCTGCTTAGAAGATTCGGGACTTGAAAGCTGAGCCGAAGACCAGCAGTCGGAAATATTCAGAAGTGCCGTGGACCCGTTGTTCATAACGAAGCCGACGATTCCGCCGGTGGCCGAAAGGTTGCCGTCGCTGTAGTTATTGATATATACCGTTTCGTCTGCGAAGCATCCCGTAACGTTGGTGGTTCCGCTATTATGCCAGCCGAGTATCGCGCCGACGGTACCGATAGCGCGGTCGGCAACGTTATCGCTCGTGGCGTAGCCGTTTTCCAGCGCCCATTCCTTGGTGTAGCCTGCGTAGAAGTAAGAATTTCTAACGCCGAGGTTTTTGATGGTTGCACCTGCGGAAGCAAGGAAGATACCTGCAACCTGAGTTTTTATATCCTCGGGATACCAGATTCCTTGAACGGTGTAGCCGTTTCCGTCGTAGGTTCCGCCGAACCGATGGCCTGCGGCACAGTAGGCACGAGTTGCATAATCGTTTATCCAGAGCCAGGAAGCGAGATTTTCGTTTTTATACCAATCGGGCTCGGTAACGTCGTTTACGAAGATATCGCAGACCTGCTTATAGTGAGCCTCGTTATTGTCAGAATAGGCAAGATATGCAAGCTGACCTGCGTTTTCGACAAGGTAAGGATCGGTTTCGGTACCCGAGCCCTTAAAGGTGCTGATTCCGAGACCGTTCCAGTTACCTTCCTCGAGGCCTGCGAAGACGCGGAGAGTGGGATAGGAATCCTTGGTGGCGCAGAAGGGCTCGCCAAGCTTAAAGTTAAGGATAGCTCCCTGTCCCTTACAGCTTTCGCCAACATTTCCGTAGCAGTTCGTCTGCTTTCCCGCGCTGTTTCCGTGAATGGAGGTGGTGGAGTAGCAGTTGGTAACGTTTTGACGGGTAGCGACGCCGCCGTAGGTGTAGCTCCAGGTGCCGCCGAGTATTCCGCCGTTTTGCTCTGCTGCACCGAGGGTGGCAAGGCTGTAACAGTTGGTGATGTTAAGACTTGCATCGCCGCCGCCGAAGATTCCTCCTGCGACAAATCCGATTACAGTAACATTTTTACCTACGTAGCAATTATCGACGGTTCTGACTGTAGTGCCTCTACCGTTACCGATAAGGGCGGCTCCGTTATTGGTTGCTTTAACGTAAGCAGAATCGACGCCGAGGTTTTTAATAACTACGGCACTGTTTTCGACTCCCGGAATGAGGGCCACGGCGGGGGAGTTGTAGGAGGTGGCAGGGATGCCTAAGGAATAGTACATACCGTAGACGGTGTGACCCTGTCCGTCGATGCTTCCGCTGAATTCGGTGGTGTTACCGGTGGTATACCACTGCCTTGCGTTGTAGCCGTTGGTTATTTCGCCCGTCTGCCAATCTATCTGATCGACAGCGTTAAGATAAATATCATTTGTGAGGACGTAGTTTGCGCCGCCGCCGTTTTTAATAACATAGGCTAGCTCTTCGGGGGTGGAGATGATAACATTTCCCTTATCATCCATCGCGGTAGGGGTGGCTTCGGTGCCGTCCCAGATATCGAGGATTTCCTTATTGAAGACCTTTAAGGTGGGGTAAGAATCGGTTAAAACGTAGGCTTTCTGCGTATTAAGACCGGGCATAGTTTCAAATGCGCTATCGCCCATCATCTGAGTGTTACCCAGTCCCGAAACACCAAGGGCGTCGGGAGCCCAGTCTGTGCAGTAGTTAAACTTGGTGTCGGTGGAACCCTGGCCGGTAAAGGTGAGGTTGCCAAAGGTGTAGCAGTAGTCGAACTTATAGCCTGCGGAGTTGTCGCGGCCGCCGCAAAGCATAAAGCGGTTATTGTAGATATAGACCTTATCGGGTTCGTTGAAGGTCTCGACGTCAGAGGGAACGGCATAGCAGTTGGTAAGAACCACCGAGGCCGACGTATTAGATTTTAAATCGCCTACCAGGCCTGTGAAAACGGCCTTCATAGTAACGTCAGAGCCTATAAAACAGCGGTCGATAGTAATTTTAGCCGCAGAGGAGTTATAGGCATAGCCGACGAGGCCGACCTGACCCGTATAGGCAAGAGCGGCGGTTTGGTGATTGTTTTTAAGGGAAAGGTAAGCCTTATCGATTCCCACATTTTTAATTTCGGCGCCTGCGGCAACCGTTGGGAAAAGTCCTGCGGCAACACTGCGGTCGGCAGTAGTTCCCTCGGGAGCGGTAAAGGTCTCGTTAACGTATAGACCGTAGACCATATATCCGTCGCCGTCGAAAACACCTGCAAAGGCGGTATCGGCAGAAGCCGCACCAAGGTCTGCGGTTCCCCAGGAGATCGGAGAATTTGAAATCCAATCTGACGAAAGGGCGGGATTAATATAGATATCCCCCGTCATTTTATAATATTGCTTTTCTCCGTTTCCGCTTAGACCCGTGGAGGTAACGGCCAGCATAAGCTCGGCAGGGGTTGAGACGAGATAGGGGTCGTTCACGGTTCCCGAGCCCTCGCTAAAGGAGGTAGCGGCGCTTCCGTCCCATTCGCCTGTAGCAGCCGACACGAAGGTTACGGCGATCGCCGAAGCGATTATTGCCACAGAAAGAATAAGCGCTAAGATCTTTCGGGATAAGGCATCAAATTTCATAAAATTCATCCTTTCGTATGAATATATTTATACAATGTAATTTTAACATATATAATAACAAATTTCAATACAATTTTATTGCATTATTTATAAAAAACATACAATATTTTACAAAAATTCAACTACACCTATTATAAGATATATTTTCATCGGGAACAATTCCGTATTTTGATTAAAATTAGCATTTTCTTGAATATCGGCGGCTAATAAGCTTTGTTTATACTAAATTTGCGATATTTTAAGGGTCGTTTCGGACACCGACCCCTACAAGGGTATCTGAAAAGTTTTCTGTAAATATGCGGTGTCTAAGCATAACATCGTTTTACCTCTTAATACCGTGCATAGCGGTTTATCCCCCGTCTCGTTTAGCTAAACGCGCCGCAAACAAAGCGACCCCCGTACCGAGGCGGTACGGGGGTCTGTTCAAAAAATCGGAATATTAAATCAGATTAGTTGGTTCTTTTTCTGCTGAATACAGCAAGTGCAAAGAGAGCTGCCATAGAGAGGATGAGGGTGATTACCCAAACCATTACGTTGGAGGTATCGCCGGTCTCGGGAGCTTCGCCGCCCTGATCGCCGGGATTTAAGGGATCGCCGTAGGAGAAGGTCTCGGTTCCCTTTGCTCCGCATTCGCAAGACTTATAGTACTTAGCGGCTGCGGTAGAGGTTGCGCCTTCTGCGAGGTATGCATCCTTAGCTACTTCATTATCGTAGGTATGAGCTTCCTTGTCGAGCTGCTCGTCGCAGTCGTTGCAGTCGTGCCAATGGTTGGTGTCATCGTGAGTCCATTCGGTCTTAGGATCGTGGCCGTTAGCGTTTCCGCTTTCGAATACTTCGGTGCCCTTTGCGCCGCATACACAGGACTTAACGTACTTTGCCGCGTTATTGCAGTCGGCAGGAGTATCGAGATACTCGTCGGTAGCTACTTCCTGATCGTAGGTGTGAGCTGCCATATCGAGCTTCTCGTCGCAGTTATTGCACTCGTGCCAATGGTTGGTGTCATCGTGAGTCCATTCGGTCTTGGG
>SFWF01000011.1 GCA_004560045.1 bacterium
GAGTTTGTAGAACAGTGTGTGGATCAGCATATTTTGGATGAATAAAAGCCTCCAATCGGGAACTGCGAAAATCCCGATATTTATGCGTATTTCGACAACTTTTGTCCTACTTTAACACATTACTAAGTTCTACGAACAATTCCTGTTGCTTTCATAATTATATAAAATCTCCTTGCTTTACAAAGACCAACTGTTAGTATCTGTAAAGCAAGGAGATTTATATAGTTATATTATTTTTTTATAAAACAATGGGTTAGATCTTTAATTCTGTAATTTCTTTTGATTTTTTAATACGAAATTCTAAAATAGTCCAAATAACTTTTGAATGTATCTTGTGCCGAAAGACAAGTATCAGTAAGGTAGCCTTTTTCCCAGTTCCATTCTTTTAGTCCGCGATAGTAGAACATCTTGATTTTATCTTCGATAATGAATGGGACAATATTATGCTTTAAGCACTCCTTAAACATAACAAGTCTGCCAATACGACCGTTACCGTCTTGGAATGGATGGATGCGTTCAAACTGCACGTGGAAATCTATAATATCGTCGAGTGTTACATTCTCTTTGCCGTTATAATCGGCAAGAAGTTTTTTCATTTCCGAAGAAACATCTTCGGGTAAGGTGGTTTCTCTGCCTCCGACCTCGTTAGGTAATTTTTTATAATCGCCTACAGCAAACCAGTCCTTTTTAGAATCGCTTGTTCCGGTCTTAAGAATAAAATGCAGGTGTTTTATAAACCTTTCGCTTAGCTGAGATTTAGCATTATCAATAATTTCATCAATGCAACGGAAGTGGGTAGCGGTTTCGATAATATCGTCCACACGCACACCTTCATCCGTTATGCCAATAGTATTAATTTCAAAGATATAGCGAGTCTGATCGTGAGTAAGGCGGCTTCCTTCAATATGGTTAGAGTTGTAGGTCAATTCGATTTGTATTTTATGATAAATTCCACCGTGTACCTGACCGCGCTTTTCCTCTTTTAAAATATCTAATAAAGTCTGCGGTGCGGGTTTGCTCTTATTACTTCTTTCGGGTTTTTCTGCATTTTCAGGGATATTCCAAGTTTTTCCTGTAAGAAACGCACCGGGAACACGACCGGTAGCACAATAATTGCGAACACTACGTTCGGATGTATTCCAAAGCAAAGCAACCTCTTTAACAGATAGATATTTCATAACCATACCTCCAAATTTACTGTTATTAGTATACCACAATATCGGCAAAAAGTCAATTTTTGTGAATGTTAATTTGTAAGATTTTTGCCGACATCGGAAGCAATAGATATAAACAAAGCCGGATGAACATATCGCTCATCCGGTTTTATAATATGTGTTTTAATCATTTGTCCTCATTTGAAGAGAAGGAGCTTCGTTTTTCATCAAATCGCTCAAGGTGATACCGTCAAAATAGTTGTTTACTAAATTATAAAATTCGGTCCACATAGGAAGGGTCGGGCAGGTATCCGCACGGTCACACCTCTCGGCTCCGCACTGAAGGCAGGTAACGGGAGCAAGATCTCCCTCGGCAAGCCGTAAAATATCCCCTACCCTATAGTCCTTCGGATCTCCGACCAGGCGGTAGCCGCCGCCCTTGCCGTGAACCCCTTCAACGTAATTGTTTTTGGAAAGCACGGGCATAATTCTTTCGATATATTTAAGCGAAAGGCCTTGCCGCTCGGCTACCTTTTTCATAGCGATATAGCCGCTATCTTGATGCTCGGCGAGATCGAGTAAAACGCGCAGGGCATATCTTCCTCTTGTCGATATAAGCATTATTTTACCTCCGATCAGTATATCCCGTTACCGTTATACACAAAAGCAGGTAGGTAGGTAAACAGGGGCATTTCTCGGTATTATTTAAGTAATTTTATTATTTTTTGTTTTTCAAATATTATGATAAGAGCTACGCCGATTATGATTCCTGCTACACCTTGGACCGCATTGGCGGGAATATTGACCAGCGAGGGTACAAAGCCATACAGAAAACCCTCAAACAGGAAATATCCGAGTATCATCACGAGCTCTGCGAGAATTCCGCCGACTACCCTTGATAAGTTTGTTTTTCCTTTCTTAAAAAGCTGCGAACAGCAGACATACGCCACCACCGCCATCAGACCTTTGATAACGAAGGTTGCAGGTGCGTATACCAAGTAGCCCGATAAGAGGTCGGCAAGGGCCGAGCCGAGCCCCGCAGCGGCCACACCGTACGGCAGAGGTAAAGTCCATGCCGCCAGCAGCACGATACCGTCGCCGAGATTGAGGTATCCCTTAAGCGGCGAAGGAATTTTAATCAGCATGGTTGCAACGCAAACAAGCGCGGTAAACATTGCCGAAATTACTATTTTCTGTGTTGTGTTTTTCATTTTGCTGCCTCCAATGCTTTTTTCGGGTCGGCGATTGGCTCTTACGAGCTTTTCGAAACAGTTTTCCAAAATAAGCACCTTATTTTACCTACATTTTTAGTAGGCTTTGGTATTATAGCCCTTTTTACCCGCCTTGTCAAGGGGTAAAAGAAAATATTGGTTATTTTGTTAACAAAACCCTCTGAGCGGGTGCGCTCAGAGGGTTTATTTCTTTATTCTTTGGTCGCAAGGGCGGTGCCTTCGTATTCGTTGAGGAAGTTTTCGGCGGTTCGCTTCATAAAGAGGAAAACACAGTCGTCCTTAAAGGAGAATTCGGCGAACATATTTCCGAAATAGCGGTCGATTATCTGAACGTTTAAGATAAGCTTTCTTTCCTCCATCCAGCCTGCCGAGGCGGCGCAGTCGTACATAGAGCCGTCGGTGGTATTGATTCCGCCGTAGTCGCCGTAGTAGCCGAGCTGAGGGAATTTTCCGAAGACGTTTTTGCCCATACCGAAGCGAATTTCCTTTTCGCCCTGCTCGTTAGTATAAGCAAATACTCCCTCGTCATCCTCAAAGGTAAGGGTAAATTCGGTTATGCCCATTCTGTTTTTACCGCAGATAAATTTCTTTCCCGAAATCTCTTTGGCGCAGGCAGTTTCCTTTTCGCCCTTCATAAAGCGGAGGCTCTGAGCCTTTTCGGCTTCGGCAAGAAGCTTTTCGCCCTCGGGGTCGGGTGCAAGGGGGGTATCGGCCATTTCGTCGGCAATGAAGTCGAAAAATGCGTTAAAGATTATGTCGGTGGCCTCAGCCGTTCCCTGATTATCGGAATTTATACAGAAAAGAAGGTCCTTTTTCGGCAGACAGATAGTGTACTGACAGCCCATTCCGTTAAAGGAGAAGCCCTCCTGCTCGGTAATCCAGATCTGATAGCCGTAGCCGTAGGAGTTGGCAGGATGATTATCGAGGAAGTTAGAGACCTGCGGAGTCGTGGCCTTGGTCATATATTCCTTATTTACGATCTGCTTTCCGTCCCACTCGCCCTTCTTCATACAAAAACGGCCGAAGGAGGCAAGGTCGCGGAGGGTACAGAGCATTGCCGAATCGCCCCAGGTGTCGCCGTTACGAGTTTTAAGCATAGAGGCGGTCTTGAAGGTTCCGAGATGACGGAAAATGCGCTCGGTCAAAAACTCGAAAAGGGGCTTTCCGCTTATCTTTTCAACAAGGGAGGAAAGCACCTGACTTCCCGCGCTGTCGTACTGCCAATGGGTGGCGGTGGGGCGCTTGGGGTCGGGGTTTTCGAAATAGAATTTAGTTCTGTCGGGAGCGTCGGCGGTAAACCACCAGGCAGGCTCGCCCGAGGTATGCATCATAAGCATATTGCGGACGGTAACCTCGCTTATCTCTTTCGTAAGCTTTTCCTTATCGAAACGGCCCTCGAAATATTCGTGTACCGGACGGTCGAGGTCGATAAGTCCGTCCTGCTCCAAAAGACCGATGGCAACGCCGACGAAGCTTTTGGTCTGACTGTACATTCGGTGACAAAAGTCCTTATTAAAGGGAGCCCAATAGGCTTCGGCAAAGAGCTTATCACCCTTCATAAGAAGGATACTGTGGGTCGCGAGACCTCTTCTGTTAAGGGTGTCGATAAGTCGGACGACCTTTCGGGAGCTTATACCTGCCTGCTCGGGCGTTATTCTTTCAAACATAAAAATACCTCCTTGCGGTAACAAGTTAATCATACCACAAAAAGGTATTTTTTCAAGAGGTTCAGTTAAAATTTTCCTGCTCGATAAAAAGAAGTCGGTTATATTTTGCGGTGCGCTCGCTTCGGCAGGGTGCGCCGGTCTTTATCTGCCCTGCCGATACCCCTGCCGCAAGGTCGGCAATAAAGGTATCCTCGGTATCTCCCGAGCGGTGGGAGATGACGGTTTTATATCCCTTTTCCTTTGCAAGCCGTATGACCTCAAGGGTCTCGCTTACCGAGCCTATCTGATTAGGCTTTATCAGTATCGCGTTGGCCGCCCCTGCCTCTATACCCTTCTGCAGTCGCTTTTTATTGGTTACGAAAAGGTCGTCACCGACGATCTGTACCGCCTCGCCGAGCCTTTTTGTCAGCTCTGCTGTTCCCTCGAGATCCTCTTCACAAAGTCCGTCCTCGATAGAGCATATCGGGTATTTTCGCGAAAGCTCGCAAAGGTAGGAAATCAGCTCGTCACGCGTGAGACGCTTCTTGGATTTCGGGAGGAAATACCCGTTTCCTTCGGCCCATTCGCTTGCCGCAACGTCAAGGCAGAGCTTTACCCTGTCGGTTGAATAGCCCGCCTTTTCTATAGCCTCTACGATAAGCTCGATAGCCTCCTCGTTTCCCGAAAGGTCGGGGGCAAAGCCGCCCTCGTCGCCCACCGCCGTAGCCCTTCCCTTTTCGGCTAAAAGCTTTTTAAGAGTATGATAAATTTCAGCACAAATCTCCATACTCTCCGAAAAGGATGAGGTCACGATCGGCTTTATCATAAACTCCTGAATATCGATATTATTTGAGGCGTGAGCGCCGCCGTTTAAAATATTCATCATCGGAAGAGGCATAGTGATTTCCCCATACTCCCCTGCAAAATAGCGGTATAGCGGGACCCCCTTATCCTCTGCTGCCGCCTTATAGAGGGCTACCGATACGGCAAGGACGGCGTTTGCGCCAAGACGTCTTTTATCCTCGGTACCGTCAAGCTCTAAAATAGCCTTGTCGGCCTTTTGGGGAGCAGAAACGTCCATACCCAAAAGGGTAGGAGCAATAAGGGAATTTATATTCTTTACGGCAAGCCGTACCCCCTTACCGCAAAGCCTCTTTCCTCCATCCCGAAGCTCGACCGCCTCGTATTTTCCCGTAGAGGCGCCCGACGGAACCACCGAAAAGCCTACCGCCCCCGAGTCGGTCTCGACCCTTGCCCCTACGGTAGGGTTGCCCCTCGAATCGAAAAGCTCGTAGCCCTTTACAGAAATTATTTTGCTCATAAAAATCAGTCCTTTCTTCCATATTTTTACCAATATATTATTATTTATTTATATAAAATAACGCTTCTCTTTTTTATAGACCTGTGCTATAATGTATTTTGTATATTTATGTTATCATTTTGGAGGAAAGGCCTAATGCCCGAAAACGAAAAGGTTAAAGAACAAGGAAACGACATTATCGCAGGACGAAACCCCGTAATCGAAGCCGTAAAATCGGGCAGGGAGATCGACCGTCTGCTTATTGCCCACGGTATGACCGGCGGCTGGGCCGCACCCATTATCGCCAAATGCAGTGAGCGCGGGATCCTCATAAAGGAGGTCTCTCCTCAGAAGCTCGACTATCTTACCGGCGGAGCCAATCATCAGGGAATCGCCGTAATGATCGCGACTCAGAAATACTACGAGGTCAGCGATATTTTAGACCTTGCCAAGGAGCGAAACGAGGCTCCCTTTATAATAATCTGCGACGAGATCGAGGACCCTCATAATCTCGGAGCCATCATCCGTACCGCAGAGGCCGCAGGTGCTCACGGAATTATTATCCCTAAGAGACGAAGCGCAAGCCTTAACGTTACGGTTGCGAAATCGGCCAGCGGCGCCCTTGAATATATGAGAGTAGCCAGAGTCACCAACATCGCAAACGAGATCGATAAGCTTAAAGAGCAGGGAGTCTGGGTATTCGGGGCCGATATGGACGGCGACGACTACAGCAAAACCGACTTTACCTCCCCCTGCGCCATCGTTATAGGAAACGAAGGTAAGGGCATAGGCCGACTCGTCGCGCAAAAGTGTGACGGAATAATAAGCCTTCCTATGTTTGGAAAAATAAATTCTCTTAACGCCTCGGTAGCGGCAGGTGTACTTATGTACGCCGTAGTACGCTCCCGCTCGAGCAAGTAATTTTACGAAAGGACTAATATATGGATCGACTGTTTCAGGAAAAAGACGAAAACACCAGAACAGACGAAGTTAATAAAGAAAATCCCGCGGTCGAGACCCCTAAAAGGGAATCGGTCCCCGTCGACTTTTCGGCGATAAATCCTCTTGAGGCCCTCAGAAACAGCGTTAAAAGCACCGTTCGTCAGGGCGCAGAGGAGGAAAAGGAAAAGGAAAAGGAAAAGCAGAAGGAAAGACCTGCGGCTCACGACAAAAAGCCCGAGCCCGCCCCTGCCCCTGCTCCTGCTCCTGATCCCGAAAACAAGCCTCCTAAAAAGAAGACCAGCAGTCTTCTTGCCAAGTGTATGCCCTATATCTACGACGACGAGGGTAATAACTACGCCGAGGAAAAGCCCGACTATACCTTGGAAAGCGTTGAGGATATAATCGAGTCGGCCGAGAAAAGGGCCAACGAAAAGATCGCACGAATGTATAATCTTAAGCCCGCCGAGGTTCAGAGCATAGGAGGAAAGCCCGTCGAGGAGCCGCCTGCCAAGGAGGAAAAGCCGGTAAGACTTCGTCTTAAGGAGACCTCTATAAAAAGTCCGATTAGGATCGGCGATGTCGGCGTCACCGCCACCAAATTCGATACGGCGCAGATCCCCAAGATCACCAACACCCTTTTCGACGACTTTTCGGCAAGAAGAACCGACAAGATCGCCGAGGAAAACGTTACCACCACCTATTCGGAGCAGGGCGGAATGAATTCCACCCCCGAAACAGGCTCTACGAGGATAATTCCCGAGCTTCGTCCCGAAGAGGAGATAAAAACCGAATACGAGGATATTATAAGTCATACCCGTCCCGTAAACGTAACCGATATTTCTTCCTCCTCGGGTAAAAAGCCGATAACCGTTAAAACCTTTAACGAGGCCGCGCCTCCCGTTGAGGTAGAGGACTTTAAGGGAAAGAAGGATATCGTCAGGGTTGGCGGCGAGCTTAAATACAATATGGTATCCTTTAAGCTTAAAACCCTTCTGACCTTTATTCTTACCCTTCTTGCCGCTTCGGTACATATGCCCTTTATGGCAGGAATTTATCAAAGTCCCGTCCTGCCCTTCTGCATATCCCTTGCAAGCTTTCTCCTTACCCTTATTATAAATATGGGGGTATTTGCCTCCTTTAAGGGAGCCTTTACCTCCAAGACCAAAATTGAATTTCCCTTAGCTCTTTCGGGAACACTTATGACGGTATATATCGTCTTCAGCATAATCTGCGGAAGCTACCCCTATGAGCCGGTAGTTATTCCCATGATCTCCTTCCTTTGCTATAACTACTGCTCCTATAAGAGAGCCGCCGCCATATTCTCGAACTTTAAGCTCGTGGCTTTGAGGAAAACCAAGACCGCGCTTACCCTTATAAACGACCCCGGAGTAAACGCCGCTATGGCCCGCTCGGTAATTCAGGGCGAGATCCTTACCGCAGGCTCTACCGAGACCGACGAGATAAAGAACTTCCTCCGTCATACCCTGAGCGACCGTCCCTGCGGCGGAAAGCTTAACGTATTTATGGTTATTTCGGTTATAATAACCGCCGTTATTTCCCTCAGCGTCGGGGTCAGCTATTCCTCCTTCGGTCTTGCCCTTCTTACCGCCGCCGTCGTTGCCTCCCTTGCCGCGGCACCCTCACTCTTTATCGCGGATATGCTTCCCTTTGCGGGAGTAAGCGAGCGACTTAAAAAGGTAAGAGCCGCCGTTTGCGGAAGATATTCGGCCGAAAGAATAGAGGAAATTAACGCTCTTGTCGTCTCCTCGTCAGATATTTTCCCGAGAGGCTCAATAAAGCTCTTTAATATGTCTCCCCTCGGGGCAAATAATTTAGACGAGACCATTACCCGAGCCGCGGCCGTAGCAGGGGAAATAAACAGTCCCCTTTTCCAGGTCTTTAACAAGATCTTAGAGGGAGAGGTCGAGCTTCCCGAGGCCGATACGGTCAAATACGAAGAAAACTTAGGTGTTTCGGGCTGGGTCGGAGACAGTCACATTATGATCGGAAACCGCTCCCTTATGCAGTCTCACGGGGTTCGCATTCCCGATTTAGAGGTCGATAAAAAGATACTTCACAAGGGCTATTTCCCCGTATATGTGGCCTGCGATCAGAGGGCCTGCGCCCTGCTTATGGTTAAATACACCGTAAACGAGGACTTAGGGCGGGAGCTTTGCCACCTTGCCGACAAGGGAATAACCCTGCTTATCGATAACTGTGACCCCAATATCACCGAGCAGATGCTTTGCGATTATTTCGGTCTTTACCCCGATATCGTCAAGGTCCTCGATCATAACGGAGCCGAAAAGTATCGTAGTGCCACCGCCTTTAAGGAAAGGGTCTCGGCTCACGGCTTCCACAAGGGAAACGCCCTCAGCTTCCTCTCGATAATTTCGGGCAGTATTCGCCTTCGCACCCTCTCAAACGTTTTATTTGCTCTGCACATAATCTGCACGGTAGTTATCTGCCTGCTCTTTGCGGGAATGTCCTTAAACGGCTCCCTTACCCTTATGAGCTCGGCGGTCTGCGCCGTGTATCAGCTTGTGTCCCTTGTCGTTTCCATGACGGCATATTACATCGGAAAATAGTTTAAAAAAATCGCAGGTGATTTTATTTGACTAAAAAGGGTAAGCTCCTTTCCCCCGAAAATCTGATGTACGTCGCTTTTATAAGTGTTTTTCTGCACTATCTCTTAACGGCGGCGGTTATTATGGTGCTTGGACTTTATCTCCTTATAAACCCAAACACCCGAAATCAGATCTTCGTTCACAAGGGAAGGATAATCTTTTTCGTCTTTATACTTTACACCCTGACCGTCGCTCTCATAAACCGAAACTTTTTGGGAGCCGTCTGCTCGGTGGGCCTATTCCTTATGATAGTTATAAGTTACTACGCCCGAAGCACCTTTACCGAAAAATGCTTCGAGAACTGCCTTGATATATGCTGCTACGCGGGTATACCCTTAGGAATCGCGGCGGTTGTAGAACGACTTATAACGGGTAAGCGCTGTATGCTTTGGTTTTTTAACGAAAACTACCTTTGCGCAATACTTGCGGCGGTTATCGTTATCTGTGCATTTAAGGCTACCTCTCATAAAAAGGGAGTTCTTATCTATTACGTCTGCGCGGTGTTTGCCGTCGTCGGAATGTTTATGGGCGAAAGCCTTTTCGCCTTTACCGAGGTCTTCGTAGGAATCTGCGTTATCCTCATTTTAAAACACAAGCACCTTATGCTTTCGGTGTTTTTGCTTGCGGTATGCTTTATGCTGGTAATGCTCTACTGCGTACCCGAGCTTATGCCCCGCCTCGCCGAATCGAATATAAGCACCGAGCGCCGAATAAAGATATGGAACGACGGTATGGAGCTTTTCCGTCAAAGCCCCTTCTTCGGACGCGGCTTTTTGACCTTCCTCCACTACCGAAACGAAGGCTTTATCTTAGAAAGCGACGGCCAGATAGTTTACAAGACTCAGCACGCACACAACTTCGCTATCGAGCCGCTTCTAAGCTTCGGAATAATCGGTACGGTAATGCTTCTCATACTTTTATGGTCCTACTTCAGCAGGGTTACCGAATGTAAGGAGCTACTGAGAAACAACACCGCGACGACCCTGATATTAGCCCTTTCGGCGGCTATTATGATCCATATGACGACCGACCTTACGATAATGTGGATACAGACGGGTCTTCTTACCCTGCTTATAATGGGCGGCGTCGGAATCGACGAAAGAGCCCTTCATAAACGGCTTTTAGCCTGCGTTGCAAAGGCCAAAGAAAAAGAACAACAAGAACAAAACCAAAGGATTGGTGAAGATAATGAACAAGAATAAATTTTACATCACGACCGCTATCGCCTACGCTTCAAGTAAGCCCCATATCGGAAACGCTTACGACATCGTGCTTGCCGATATGATCGCCCGCTATAAGCGGCTTCAGGGCTACGACGTTTTCTTTATGACCGGCTCGGACGAGCACGGTCAGAAGATCGAGGAAAAGGCAAAGGAGGCCGGAATTACTCCCAAGGAGTATGTTGACAAGGCCGCCGCACAGATCAAAGCCGTCTGGGACAGTATGAACACCACCTACGATAAGTTCATCCGTACCACCGACGCCGACCATGAGGCCGCAGTATCGGCTATATTCAAAAAGCTTTACGAGCAAGGGGATATCTATAAGAGCGAGTACGAGGGAAAATACTGCGTACCCTGCGAGTCCTTCTTTACTCCGAGTCAGCTTGTAGACGGAAAATGCCCCGACTGCGGACGCGAGGTATCCGACGCAAGGGAGGAGGCTTACTTCTTAAAGCTCGGCAAATATCAGGATCGCCTTATGAAGCATATCGAGGAGCATCCCGAGTTTATTCAGCCCGAATCCCGTAAGAACGAGATGATAAATAACTTCCTTAAACCCGGTCTTACCGACCTTTGCGTGTCACGTAGCTCCTTTAAATGGGGCGTTCCCGTCGATTTCGACGACAGACACGTTATCTACGTATGGATCGACGCTCTTTCCAACTACGCCACCGGAATCGGCTATAACCCGAACGGCTCTACCGAGCAGTTTGAAGCACTCTGGCCCGCCGACCTTCACGTTATCGGTAAGGATATCGTCCGCTTCCACACCATTTATTGGCCCATTATTCTTATGGCTTTAGGTCTTCCTCTCCCCAAGCAGGTACTCGGTCACCCTTGGGTACTTGTCGGCGAGGACAAGATGAGTAAGTCCCGCGGCAACACAATTTACGCCGACGAGCTTGCCGCCAAGTTCGGCACCGACGCCGTTCGCTATTATCTCCTTAGTGAGGTATCCTTCGTAAACGACGGCTCTATAACCTACGAAAGCTTTATAAACAAGTTCAATTCCGACCTTGCCAACACCTACGGAAACCTTGTAAACCGCACGGTTGCTATGACCAACAAGTATTTCGGCGGCACCGTTTCTTATAAGAAGTTCGAAAACGAGTGTGATACCGACCTGCTCTCAACCGTAAAGGCCTGCGTCGCCGATTACGAAAAGGCAATGAACGCCTATCATAATGCCGACGCCTGCGCCGCAGTTTTAGAGCTCGCAAAGCGCTGTAACAAGTATATCGACGAGACTATGCCCTGGGCTCTTGCAAAGGACGAAACCAAGAAGGATTATCTTGAGGCCGTTCTTTTTAACCTTTTAGAGTGCATCCGTATTCTCTCGGTCCTTCTTGCTCCCATTATCCCCGAAGCGGCCGAAAAGATCACCGCACAGATCGGAAACGATGCTAAATCTACCGAATTCACCGAGGGCTCCTACACCGTAGGCGAGGCTTCTCCCCTCTTTGCGCGAATCGACGCAGAAAAGGTTCTTGCCGAGATAGCCGCCGAGGAAGAGGCAAAGAAGGCCGCTAAGGAGGCCGCGGAAAACGTTGCCACTATCGCAGAAATTTCTATCGACGATTTCTGTAAGGTAGAGCTTAAGGCCGCAAAGATCCTCGAATGCGAGCCTGTTAAAAAGGCAAAGAAGCTTTTAAAGCTCACCCTCGACGACGGTAGCGGAAAGCCCCGCACCGTAGCTTCGGGAATTGCTAAATACTATACCCCCGAGCAGCTTATCGGAAAGACGGTCATCTTAGTGTCAAACCTTAAGCCCGCAACCCTTTGCGGAGTAGAAAGCTGCGGAATGATCCTTGCCGCCGAGGCAGGCGAAGAGGACGTTAAGGTAGTATTCCTTGACGGCGTTCCCGCAGGTTCTAAGATACGCTGATGTACCCTGTTCCAGATATTATTTCCCCCGCCGAGATAATCGACTCCCACGCTCACTATAACGACAAGCGTTTCGACGGAATTATCGACGGGCTTATGAAAAAACAAAAAGAGCTTGGGGTAAAAAGGATAATTAACTGCGGCTGTGACTTCGAGAGTATCGACGCCTGTTTAAGGCTCGGCGAAAAATACGATTTTTGCTACACCGCCGTAGGATTTCACCCCGAAAACCTTCCCGAAGGCGATTTAGATATCGAAAGGCTAAGGGCCTTGGCCGCCTTGGACAAGGTCTGCGCCATAGGCGAGATCGGTCTCGACTACTATTGGCGGCAGGACAACAAGGAGGCTCAGAAAAAGGCCTTTCGTGACCAGCTAAGGCTTGCAAAGGATCTCGGTCTACCCGCAATAATGCACGACCGCGAGGCCCACGGAGATACCCTCGATATTATAAGGGAGTACCGTCCGAAGGGGGTTCTTCACTGCTTTTCGGGTAGTCGCGAGATGGCCGAAGAGCTCGTCGGTCTTGGTATTTACATAGGAATCGGCGGAGTTTTAACCTTTAAAAACGCAAAAAAGCTTATCGAGGTTGCGGCGGCAATTCCGATGGATAAAATCCTTCTTGAGACCGACGCTCCCTATCTTGCTCCCGAGCCCTTTAGGGGAAAGCTTAACCATTCTGCCCTTATTATTTATGTCGCCGAAAGGCTTGCCGAAATAAGGGGGATGAGGTTGGAAGAGGTCATAAGGATAACCACCGAAAACTCCGAAAAACTTTTTAGTCTTTAAAAGGAATTTTTATAATGACACCTATACTTTATCTTGTTATTCCCTGCTATAACGAAGAACAGGTGCTTCCCATAACCGCCCCTATATTTATGGGAAAGCTTAGTAAGCTTATCGAAAAAAAGGAGATAAGCGATAAAAGCCGCGTGCTTTTCGTAAACGACGGAAGCGGGGATTCGACCTGGGACATTATCGAAAAGCTGTCGAAAGAGCAGACCCTTATCAAGGGCATCTGCCTTTCTCGGAATATGGGTCATCAGAACGCCCTTCTTGCAGGTCTTATGACCGCCAAGGAGGAATGTGACGTTACGGTCAGTATCGACTGTGACGGGCAGGACGATATCAACGCCGTTGATAAAATGCTTGCCGAATACAAAAACGGCTGTGACATAGTTTACGGGGTAAGAGATTCCCGCAAGACCGACAGCTTCTTCAAGCGTCATTCGGCGCAGTTTTTCTATAAGCTTTTAAACCGCCTCGGCGCAAAGACCATATATAATCACGCCGATTACCGCCTTATGTCCTCAAGGGCGCTCGTTGAGCTCGAAAAATTCAAGGAGGTAAACATCTACCTTCGCGGTATGGTACCTATGGTGGGCTTTAAGTCGACCTCGGTCACCTACGACCGAACCGAAAGGCTTGCGGGCAAGAGCAAATATCCCCTTAAAAAGATGTTGAAGCTTGCCGCAGACGGAATTACCAATCTTTCGGTAAAGCCAATTCACCTTATCTTCCTTATCGGTATAATTTCGGTGCTTTTAAGCCTTGCGGGAATTATCTGGTCGATAGTTGCTCACTTTTTAAGCTATACCGTTGCGGGTTGGTCCTCGATAATCGCGATTATCTGCTTCTTCGGCGGAATTCAGATACTCTGTATCGGAGTTATCGGCGAATATATCGGAAAGATATATATGGAAACCAAGGCACGACCCAGGTATATTATAAGCAAGAAGACCGACGAGAAAGAATAGCTACATCGCAAAGCCTCAAAAAGATCAAAGGGCTACGATCGTAAAAATCGTAGCCCTTTTTCTTCCGTCACACGGATACCGAAACCTGAAAACTTGAGGAAAAATTCCTCAAGTTTTTTTACTGCTTGTTCTGTTCTTTTTTGTTCTGTTCCTTCTTATTCTGGTTGTTTTTATTCTGATTATTCTGATTCTTGTTCTGCTGATTATTATAATTCTGATCGTTCACTTAAAATCACCCCGCTTTCAGAAATATTATCTGTAAAGCGGGATTATTTTATTCGAAAAATTAAATTTTATTCGCCGTAAACCGAAGAAAGCAGTTCGCGCATTACCTTTACGGCGAAGGCGCCGTGTTCTATGGCAAGTCCTCTTCCGTAGTGGTCTAAGGTAAGCTCCATATTATAAACGCCGCTATAGCCGGTCTCCTTAAGGGCCAAAAGGACCTCCTTCCAGTCGATAGTTCCCGAAAGAGGCATTTTATGCTGATCGGTCAGGGTATCGTTATCGTTCAGGTGAAGAATGGTGAATTCACCCTTCATCTGACGGATGACCTCGGCGGGGGTAGGCTCGCCGAAGCGCATGGCCTTATTTGAATGACCCGTATCGGCGCAGGCGGTAAACCACTCGCCGTACTCGGTAGCCTTTACGCGGTTATAGTTGGCCTTGAATTCTTCGTTCTGACCGAAAAAATCACAGCAGCCGTGGGCAGGAGAATCGCCGAAGGTCTCGGTCGCTATCTTTACTCCGTACTCCTTGGCAAAGGGAAGCATATCCATCCACATCTTAAAGCTCATCTCTCTCATTTCCTCGGCAGAGGTCTCGATTCCCATTCGGCCGGTAGCAAGGTTGTGAACAACGAGGGTCAGCGCGCCTAAGGCCTTGGTTGCGATAAGGTCGAGACGGGTCTTTTCCAAGGTTATCTTATTCCACTGCTCATCCTTCATATATGAGGCGCAGCGGCCGTGGGTCTGTGAAATAACGAGTCCAAGCTCCTTAGCGTAGGCGCCAAGCTCGCCGTAATATTCGCGGACGTAGTCCTCGCCTTTAAAATATATACAGTCCTCTTTGTTCGGTTCCTGATTCTCGAGGTCAAAATCGACGGCGTCACAGCCGATCTCCTTGGCAATCTCAAGAGCACGCTTATCGCCGTATCTCCACTGATAGGTTGCGATAGAAAGACCTACAAGATATTTACTCATAAGGTTCGCCTCCGTTTAAAACAGTCTACCTATATTTTAATACTTATTTTTAAAATTTCAAGCATAAAAAAACTCCCTTTCGGGAGTTTTTATGTTGCGTTAAGCCTGGGGATTATAGTTTTCGGGGGTGTATGCGGTGTACTCAGGCTGATACTGAGGCTGACCGTACTGAGGCTGAGGCTTCATAATGCTGTCAGCCGTAACACCGGTCTGATGCTCCACAAGGGCAACGAGCTTATCGGTATTGTCGACGATCTGACCGAAGCCGTAGATGATGAAGGAGCCGATCCAAGAGAAAAGGAAGCCGAGACCGATCATAAGAATACCGCCGACTATCATAACGATTCCCTGGGGACCCCATTCGAGAAACCTAACGCCGTTTCCGATCATAAGGAGACCGAAGATGCACCAAAGGGCGAAGCCGATCCACATCATAACCTGCGCTAAGACCTTGATCTTTTTACCCATATTTTTAAACATAACCTTTTTCCTCCTTTAAGTCTTTAAAAGACTTTATTCGACTAAATTATACAACTGTAAACCCGTGCTGTCAACAATTTTGTCAGCCGAGGAAGAAATCGGTAACCAGCATTACGCAAAAGCCGATAAGCAGGGCGAAGGTGGCTCCCCTTTCGCTTCCGTGGGCGTGGGTCTCGGGTATCATTTCGTCGCTTATTACGTAGAGCATGGTACCTCCCGCAAAGGCGAGGGCAAAGGGCAAAAGGGCGGCCGAAATATTTACGGCAAAGTAGCCGATAAAGGTTCCGATGACCTCGACTACCCCCGTCATAAGGGCGCAGATAAAGGTTCTGCCCTTGCTCATTCCCGCCGCCAGCATAGGTCCTATTATGACCATTCCTTCGGGAATATTCTGTAGCGCGATACCGCCTGCCACGGTAATTCCGCCCGCGATATCCTCTCCTCCCATACCGACTCCCGCCGCAATACCCTCGGGCAGATTATGTATTGCGATGGCCATAACGAAAAGCAGAATTTTATCGATCCGCTCGGTCTCGGCAGTATGCTTCTCCTCCCCTATTCCCGCAATTTTATGAAGATGAGGGACGAATTTATCGAGCAGATTCAGGAAAACCGCACCTGCGAAGATGCCCGCAATAACGACCACGAAATTTACCGCGTCTCCCCCCTCTAAGGCGGGAAGGATAAGACCGATTATGGCCGCCGCAAGCATAACTCCTGCCGCGAAGGATAAAACGATATCGCTGAATTTATGAGAGAGATTTTTAAATATAAAACCGAAAAATGCACCTATTACGGTGGCACCTCCAACTCCAAGTGCGGTCAAAAGAACCGGCATCATAAGATCACTCCTTATTTATTATATGTTTTTATAATTTTTTTGTTAATTTCTAAAAAATGTGATATAATAGCCCGTGGACAGAAGGCGGAAATGAAGAGAAGTAAGCTTCTTAACTTTAAATATATCACAAATACAACAAAAGAGCAACGGTTTTTCCGTTGCTCTTTTGCGGTTAAATATGACAAAGTCATATAAAAAGGGGGGCATATTATTGCGGCTTTCGCCGCAGTGATATTCGTGCTTCGCACGAGTGATATACGGCTTCGCCGTGTTATATTTGACCTTCGGTCAAGCGATATGTTTTCCTTACGGAAAAGGTTAACTGTAGGATAGACCACAACGTTTTATCCGCTGACCACTGATCACTGTTTACTGATAATCACGGTATACTCTATATGAGTATCGGTCTCGTGTCTTTTGGTTTTGGCGGTGACGCCGCCCATACGCATTGTATCGACTATCTTCGTAAGACTGTTTGCGAAAAGTCTTAAGTCTCCTATAGCCGCCTTTCTTATGGGCTCGGGCTTTTTCTCGGGGGGAGAAAGCAGCTTTTCGATATACCTGTCGGTATCGGAAACGCTTAGCTGACGGGCCAAAATATAGTCGAGGGCGTTTTCCCTTTCCTCCTCGGGTATCCGAAGCAGGGCTCTTGCGTGGCGCTCGGTAAGGCCTGCGGCGACTATCCGCTTTTTCAGCTTTTCGCCAAGCTTTAAAAGGCGAAGCTTATTGGAGAGGGTCGAGGGAGCTATCCCAAGCCTTTCGGAGACCTCGGTCTGACTAAGTCCGTGGCAGAATATGAGTCTGCTTATCCCTTCGGCCTCCTCGAAAACGCTAAGATCGCTTCTCTGAATATTTTCAATTATTGTATAAAGGTCGGCGGTAATATCATCGGCCTCTCTTATTATGCAGGGTATTTTTTTAACCCCCGCAAGCTTTGCCGCACGAAGCCTCCGTTCCCCCGCTATAAGCATATATTTTCCTTTTTCGGCCTTTCGGACGATAAGGGGCTGAAGAATTCCGTTTTCCTTAATGCTTACCGAGAGCTTCTGAAGCTCGTACTCGTCGAAGGTCTTCCTCGGCTGATCTTTCTTTGGAATTATATCCTCGGGCTTTAGTATAACAAGCTTTTCGTTAAACAATCTCTCACCGCCTTCGTTACCTTAATAATAACTTGTCCCACCGAAAAAATCCAGCAATTTCGGTCGGGAAAATTCGACGGGTATAATAAAAACAACCGCTTTAAAGCGGTTGTTTAGATATTTTTGCGGATATTCTCGGGTATTTTGGCGGAGTTTGCGAAATCTTTTTGGTAATAACGAAGCATCTTTTCTCTTCTCCCGTAAGGGTCGTCTCCTTTATCTCGGCCTTTCCGCCTCCTAAAATTCCCGCGGCCTTTCTCGCCTCGCCAAGCTCCTCGGCGGCAGAGGGGCCCTTCATTGCGCAGAAAACTCCTCCTACCTTTACAAGGGGAAGGCAGTATTCGTATAAAACGTTAAGCCGAGAGACGGCTCTTGCGGTGGCAAGGTCGAAGCGCTCGCGGTAGCTTTGGTTCTTTCCTGCCTCCTCGGCGCGCAGATGCACCGTTTTGACCTCGAGGCCGAGTGACTTTGCCACCTCGTCGAGGAAAACGAGCCGCTTATTAAGTCCGTCCATAAGGGTTATTTCGATATCGGGACGAAGAATTTTTAAAACCATTCCGGGAAAGCCTGCCCCCGTACCAACGTCCACTACCTTAGCGTTAGCGGGCAGCTTTACGGCGCTGAGCAAAAGGGCGCAGTCTAAAAAGTGCTTCACGACGATGCCCTCGGGGTCGGTAATAGCGGTAAGATTTATTTTTTCATTCCACTCTCTAAGCAGGTCGGCATATTTTATAAGCCTTTCACGGGCTTTTTCGTCAACGGTTATTCCGAGACCCTCAAGAGGGGTCAGCATAAGCTCTATTGGATAGTTCAATTTTTATCCTCCGTTTTTCTGTGTCAGTATTAGAAGCACCGTTACGTCGGAGGGGCTTACCCCCGATATGCGGGAGGCCTGACCGATGTTTTCGGGACGTATTTTCTGAAGCTTTTCGCGGGCCTCAAGGCGCAGTCCCTCAACCGACGTATAGTCGATATCCTCGGGAAGCTTTCGGTTTTCGAGACGAAGCATATCGTCGACCTGAGCCTGCTGACGGGAGATATAACCCTCGTACTTGATCTCGGTTTCGGCCTTCAGGGCTACCTCATAGGGCAGGTCGGGACGGCCGACGTCCACTTCGGCAAGGTCGAAATAGGATACCTCGGGACGCTTTATAAGCTCGGCAAGCTTAATTCCCGTAGAAAGCGGCGTCGTGCCTAACCTTTCGAGAATTTGGTTTATTTTTTCGCCCGGGGCTACGGTCGAATGACGGAGGCGGTATATCTCCTCCTCCTTCATAGCCTTTCTCTCAAGGAATTTATTATAGGTCTCCTCGTCTATAAGTCCGATCTCGTAGCCTATAGGCATAAGCCTTTCATCGGCATTATCCTGACGGAGAAGGAGGCGGTATTCGCTTCGGCTGGTCATCATACGGTATGGGTCGGAGCAGCCCTTGGTTACAAGGTCGTCGATAAGGGTTCCGATATAGGAGGAGGCACGGGAAAGGATAAGGGGGGATAGTCCCATATTTTTTCTTGCGGCGTTTATTCCCGCGATAAGTCCCTGCGCGGCGGCCTCCTCATAGCCCGAGGAGCCGTTGAACTGACCCGCGCCGTAAAGACCCGAATGGTCCTTAAATTCTAACGATGCGGTCAGGGCAAGGGGGTCGACGCAGTCGTATTCTATCGCGTAGGCGTTACGCATTATCTGTACCTTTTCGAGACCCTTTATAGAATGATAAATTTCGATCTGAACCTCTTCGGGGAGGGAGGAGGACATACCCTGAAGGTACATTTCCTCGGTATCGGCACCGCAGGGCTCGATAAAAAGCTGATGCCGTTTCTTATCGGCAAAGCGCATTATTTTATCCTCGATAGAGGGGCAGTAGCGGGGGCCGACACCCTCGATAACACCCGAATAGAGGGGGGAGCGGTGAATATTATCGAGAATTACCTGCTTGGTTTTATCGTTGGTGTAGCTGATGTGGCAGACCACAGAGTTTTCGGGGAGCTTTTCGGTTTTATAGGAGAAGGGAATTATGCGCTCGTCCCCCGGCTGAACCTCGAGCTCGGAAAAGTCGATAGAGCTTTTAAGCACGCGGGCAGGGGTTCCCGTTTTAAAGCGACGGAGTGGAATATCGAGCCTTTTAAGGGCATCCGACAGACCCTCTGCGGCAAAGAGGCCGTCGGGGCCTCCCGAGTAGGACGCTTCACCGACGAAAATTTTACCCGCAAGGAAGGTTCCCGTGGCGAGAATTACCGTCCTACATACGTATTCGGCCGAAAGACGGGTAACGAGGTGCCAACCGTCCTCGGCGGGAAACATATCGACTACCTCGGCCTGCTTTAAAATAAGATTTTCCTGCAGCTCTACGGTGTGCTTCATAAGGGCGGCATAGGCCTTACGGTCGATCTGAGCGCGAAGAGAATGCACCGCAGGACCCTTACCTAAATTCAGCATACGGCTCTGCAGCGTGGTTTTATCGGCGGCAACACCCATCTCTCCTCCGAGAGCGTCTATCTCGCGGACGAGATGACCCTTTGCGGTACCTCCGATGGAGGGGTTGCAGGGCATATTGCCGACAGAATCGAGATTTATACAAAACATTACCGTTTTTTGGTTCAGTCTTGCGGCGGCAAGAGCGGCCTCTATACCCGCGTGACCTGCACCGATTACGGCAACGTCGAAATTACCTGCAAAATAGTTCAAGTTTTTATCATCCTTTATGTAAGATGTTATCTTTACGGCCGACAGTTTTTTTGTAAAAAGCCGTTCGGCAGAAAATTTATCGGGCCGAGCTTACTTTCCGACGCAAAAGCGTCTGAATACCTCGTCGGCAACCTCGTTGGTTACCCGTTTTCCGTCGAGGGTATAAAGCAGGGTCAGCGCATCGTCGACGCAAACACCTACCGCGTCTATGGTGAAGCCTGCGGTAAGGAGGTTTTTGGCTTCGTTAACGGCGGCCGCCGCCTTTTTAGTAAGATCAAACTGCCTTTCGCTAAGCAGTATGGCGGCATCGGGGTCGAGGTTTTCCTGCCCTACCGTATGGGCTACCGCCTTTTCCAGCTCCTCGGCGCCTATACCCTCCTTGGCCGAAACAAGTACGGTTCTAAAGCCTTCGAAGGCGGTTTCGTCGAGGGTCTTTCCGATATCGGATTTATTCAGCACGATAACCGTATTCTCCGCCGATAAAAGGGAGATTATATCCTTGTCGTCCGAGTCGAGTTCGGAGGAAATATCGAAGACGGCAAGCACAAGCTGTGACGAGGCGATACGTTCCTTTGCAAGGCCTACGCCAAGCTCCTCCACGGGATCATCTGAGGCGCGGATACCTGCGGTATCGGCAAGGATAAGGGTTATATCCCCAACTCTGACGGTGTTTTCGATAATATCGCGGGTCGTTCCCGCAATATCGGTAACTATCGAACGCTTTTCCCCCGACAGGAGGTTCATAAGGGTGGATTTTCCGACGTTGGGCTTGCCGACGATGGCGGTTTTTACCCCCTCACGAAGCACCGTTCCGCTATGATAGGTCGAGAGCAGACGCTCGAGCTTACTCAGGGCAAGGTTTATCAGCCTTAAGAAATTATCCTCGGAAAGGTCGGGAAGCTCCTCGTCGGGATAGTCGCTGTAGGCGGCAAAGTCGGCCGAAAGCTCTAAAAGAACAGACTCTATTTCGGAGATCTCCTCGGAGGTCCTACCGCTTTTTGCGGCGAGCTGAGCTTTAAGCTCCTGACCGCTTTTTGCGTTTATAAGGCCCATAACGCTTTCGGCCTCGGCAAGGTCGAGCTTTCCGTTTAAAAAGGCCCTTTTGGTAAATTCACCGGGACCGGCGGCCATAGCTCCCGCAGAAAGCACGGCCTCTAAAACCGCCGAGGTCACAAAGCGGCCGCCGTGGCAGGAAATTTCACAGACGTCCTCTCCCGTATAGCTTTTAGGCTCGCGGAAAACGGTTACTACCGCCTCGTCGATAGGACCGTCCTCGCCCTTTATATGACCGAAAAGGGCGGTATAGCCCGAAAGACTTTCGAGCTTTTTGCCCGAGACCGAAACGAATATTTTATCGCATATTTCTATCGCGTCCCGTCCCGATACGCGGATAAGGCTTATTCCTCCCTCCCCTATTGGGGTAGAGATCGCGGCAACGGTTCTTTCCGACACGGTATCACCTCTTTTGTCCATTTTAACCTATATATTTTATCATAATTTATATAAATAATCAATATTTCTTTAAACGGTTGCTTTTTAGCGAAAAAATGTTATAATTGTTTAAAAAAGATACTGGAGGTTTACTTTTATGCATACTCCCGAAATTGACGCATTAAACGCACAGATCGCCGAACAGCAGAAGCTTATGAACGAGGCTCTTATCGAGCTTGGTGACGCCTACGCCCGTAAATACGGCCCGTCCTACGACCCTACCTTTACCCCTATTTTCAACAAGATCTTCGCCGCTCAGAACGCTATCGGCACAAAGCTTAACGAAATAAGAGCTTTAAAGGGACTTACCCTCTGCCAAAACTGCAGAAACGAGTATTCTATGAGCGCACCTGCCTGCACTAACTGCGGTTGCCTCAACCCGTCCTATATTCCTCCCGCACCGATAGAGCCCGTTATGCCTGCCGCTCCCGTTATGCCTGCGGCTCAGAGCAGAGCTTGTACCGCCTGCGGTGCTCCTCTTAAGGAGGGTAACCTTTTCTGTACCAACTGCGGTAAAAGGATAGAAGAAGCTCCCGCACCCGCACCTGCTCCTCAGGGAAAGATCTGCCAAGGCTGTGGCGCGGTCATGTCCGAGGCAAGCGCTTTTTGCTCAAACTGCGGCGCAAGACTGCAGTAAGGTGAAGTAATGAGAGAATTTTTCACTAAATACAGAATTTGGTATCTTGCTACCTTCCTTGTTCAGCTTATTTGCGGTTTTCTTATTTTCCTGCCGCATTTCGCATACGAGGAGGCAGGAGAGGTCCTTTCCTACTCGGTTCCTTATTTTTACGAGGAGATCGGACTTGCGGCCATATATTCCACTACTATGATCGTATATTTCTTCGCCACCGCTCCCCTTTTTATCGGCGGATTTTTAAGGGATTTAAAGCGTTGGCCAGCGGTATTTTCCCTGGTCATTGCCTCCCTTTATACCCTGCTTAACGGTATATGGATGGGACTTGTGCTTGCGGCGGGAATGACTACCACAGGTACCTTTACACCGACCTTTTGGTTCTACCTTTACGCGGTCATTCAGTTTGCCGAAATCGCGAACCTCATATTTCTTATAGTAAAGGTTAACCCCGAAACCTAAACCGTAAAGAAAAGCCTAAACAAATCGCCTTCGGATATCCGAAGGCGATTTATTATTTAATGCTTTTTAAAATGAATGACTCCACGACCCCAGCCGGGCTTATGTCCTGCCTTAAGCCAGCCGATATAGGCTCTCTGAAGAGAGGTGTCGGAGGGGAAGGTATCGACCTCCTTGGAGTCGGTATTGAAGATTCTCCAAAGGTCGTGACCGTCGCTATGATAGCCCGAATCGATTATGGTAAAGAAGTCCATAAAGGAAAGTATTCGGGAATTTTTGGGGAGGAACTCGCGATGCTCGGGGAAAAGAAGCCAGGAGCCGCAATGAAAGAGTACCTCGTCTCCGGGGAATTCGTCACCGTAAAACTCAGCCGCCATTTTAAGAGATTTCTCTACGTCCTCGGGCAGCAGGGGTCCGAGACCGGGAATATGAATGTTTATGACCTTTTGGCCGGTATAGTGCTTATTTTCCTCGTTCCCGATCTCGGGGATGGACGAGATCTCATACTGAAGACGGCCGAGACCGAAGCGAGACAAATTAAAGAAGCCGATAAACCAATCGGCAACGAAGCTTCCCCAGACGCCTCGGACCTTTTTACATTCCATAAGCTTTGCGCCAAGGTCCTTCATCGACTGATACCAGATTGCCTCGTCGATACCCTCTTTTTTATATCTTTCCTTAAGGTGACGGGCGATAAGGACGAAGAAAAGCAGCTCGGCCGTTTCGCTTCGTATATCCCCTTCCTTAAAGGTCGCTCTGAGCTCCTGAACGGTGTCCCAAAGGTTGCATTCGCCGTCTGAAAAATAGGCTTCGACAAGCTCGAAATAGCGTTTGTTATCCTTAAGCTTTTCTAAAACCTCATCGTGGGCGACGTAGGCCTCCTCGGGCCAATCAAACTCGTCGCAGAAGGCTTTCAGCCAGGCTTTATGTTCAGAAAAATTTTGCATAATAATAACCTCTTTATCCTATGGATTTATTAGAATCATTATACGATAAGCGCCATTCCCCGTCAAGGGTTTCAGTCCGTAGCCGTTTGGTTTCAGTTAGACTTTTTTGTGAAAATAAGGTCGAATTTTCCGGGCGTTCTTTCGCCCTCGACCGAATAGCCTTCGGGGACTTCCAGTCTTACCGAAATGCCCCTTTCGAAGGTAAGGACAAAGTGAATTTTATCGCCTTTTCGCTCCCATTTGGCCTTTGCCTTTCCTCGGAAATCGCCCTCACAGAAGGTCATATCCTCGGGGAAATAGGGGCATAAAAGGAGGTGCTTATAGCCGTAGGTGTCTTTTTCCTGCGAAAGGCCCACAAGCTTTTTCATAAACCAGGCCACCGCCGAGGAGTTCATATGGTGATTGGCGGATTTTTTCATATTCCACATCTCGTAAAGGGTGGTAGCCCCGTCCTCCATCCAATAGGAATAGGAGGGATAGCCCTTGGCGGTTATGATCTTGTAAACGAGGTCGCTTCTGCCGATACCGTCGAGGACGGGAACAAGATACTGCAA
The DNA here is from genome assembly GCA_004560045.1 of bacterium. Lineage (GTDB taxonomy): Bacteria > Bacillota > Clostridia > Oscillospirales > Acutalibacteraceae > SFWF01. The sequence continues at coordinate 24,190 of SFWF01000011.1, forward strand.
GCCCACCATACCGCATTCGTGATGATAGTCGCAGAAGGCAACCGCCTCACAGAGCTGAGCCGCAAGACCCTCGGTGGCGCCGCCTTTTTTAAGATATATCATCATAGAAATTGCGGTCTGCGTATTTACCAAACAGCGATCGGCTTTTTTATCGTAGAAAATCTCGAAAAAGCGGTTATGGAGACTATCGCAGATAGCCTTTGCTCTTTCGTTTTCTTCGCCGCAAAGCTTCGCGGCCTTTACGGTAAGGTCGGCGAATTCGGTTATAAGGGCGGTATCGACGAATTTTCTCGGGGTATAGCGGAATTTTTCGTCGTCTCCCCCGTTCCAGTCGCCAAGGCCGTAGCCGATAAGCCCGTCGGAGGTACGCTTACTATACATCCACTCAAGGTGCTTACACATAAGGGGATAGGCCGCTTTAACGTAGTCGGGGTTTCCGCTTGCCTCATAAAGCCTCCACGGGATTTTAAAGACGAAGCCTGTGCAAAGAGGGCCGGTACAGGCGGTCACGTCCCAGGCGCCGTTCGGAATTATCGAGGGAAGATTTCCGTCCTCCCTTTCCTCGTCGAAAAGATCGTTTAGCCACTTTTCAAAGAGGGGCAGGCTATCGAAATTCATAAGTATCTGCTCGGCGGAGGCGATGGCATCGTTGGTCCAGCCAAGCTTTTCACGGGTCGGGCAGTCGGTGAGGTTATAAAACATATTCGACAGCACCGAATAGTCACCGCAGCGGCTAATCTTATTAAGCAGCTCGTTTGAGCAGTTAAAAGCGGATATCTTGTCCACCGCCTGATGAACGAATACCGATTTGATTTTTATAATTTCACACTCGCCCTCTATCTCCACAAAGCGGAAGCCGTGGTAGGTAAAGCGGACGATTGGGGTGTCCACACCGCCCGAGAGTATCACGCGGTTGGTCTGAAAATCGTGACCCCGATGAAAAGGGAAGCCGTCCATTTCGCGGTAATCAAGAGTTCCGTCGGCAAATATGCGCTCGGCGTGACGGAGGGTTATCACAGAGTCTTTTTTACCCTGAAGGGTCAGCTCCAAATAGCCCGAAATATTCTGACCGAAGTCGTAGATAACCTTGCCCTTAGCGTTTTTAAAGGTGGCGACCGCGGTAAACCGCTCGAACTCGCGGATGGGCTGACAAAGGCACTCTTTTAGGGTAGCGTCGGGCATATTTTCCGAGATTTTTACGGGGAGGTAGCCTGCAGTACCGAAAAGACGGAATTTTTCGCCCTTTCGGCAGTCGTAGGTCTCGCCGCTTCGTAGCTGATTAAAGACTACGGGAGAGGCCTCTCGGCTGACTACCCAGCTTTCGTCCGAAAGTATCTTAAAGTCGCCTAAATCAAGGGCAAAAAGGAGCTTCGGCGCCCCTCTCCACTCGGCCTTATTGAAATCCCAACCGGTCTTAAGACTCTCGTTATACCAGCCGTTACCTACGATAACGGCTATTTCGTTTTCCCCCACGCGAAGCAGACGGGAGACCTCGTAGGTATGATACCAAAGGGTCTTCATATAATTCGAGCAAGGGGTATTAAAAACATCCTCGGTTATGGGCTCACCGTTTATGTAGACGTAGCCAAGGCCTAAAGCAACAGCGATAAGCTCGGCCTTTTCGGGGACGTTTTTCAGGGTGAACTGCTTTTTAAAAACGGGAGCAGGATCGTACTCGTTATATGCGGGGTCGAAAGGTGCGGGAAATTCGATAAATTTAGCAGAGCGTATCATATCTATCCTCGGGTTTTTCCTTAAGCTCGATGGGGCAGTCGCCAAGATGCTCGACCTTAAAGCCGTTTTTCTTATAGGTCTCGTAGTCGAAGGCATCAAGCTCGTCGACGGCGATTTTATGGAATTCGTAGAAGTTTTCCCACCATTCGTAGCCGCTTCCAAGCTCGGCAGAAAGGAAGGCGTCGGCAATATCACAGCCCATTGCGGGTGCAACGTAGAAGGCTCCCATTGCAAGGACGTTTACGCCGTTTCCCGTAATTGCACGACGGGCGGCGGTAACGCTTTCAACGACACCTGCGTGAACGCGGGGACATTTTGAGGCGGCAATATGAATTCCCATTCCCGTACCGCAGAAAAGCAGAGCGCGCTCGAAGTTGCCCTCACTGATCTCCGCGCCTACGCGAAGGCCTATTCTATGAAACATAAGCTCGGTATCGTCGGGGTCGGAATCGGCCTTTACGCCCATATCGGTAACCGTCCAGCCCTTTGCCTTAAGGTGGGCTACCACAGCCTCCTTAAGGGGGAAGCCTGCAAAATCGGCTCCGACCAAAATATGTTTATCCTTAATAGTTTTCATTTTTAAAACCTCCTTTGGCTTTTATACTTTTTTATTATAGCTTTTCCGCGACATTTGTCAATAAATTATGGAGACAGGTAAATATCCTCGTAATACCGAATAATATATCAAGATTGACTTTGGTTTTTGCGGATGGTATAATAACCTAAACACTATGGGAGGCGAAAGTATGAAAGAATCTACCTTAAAAATATTAAACGACCTTACCGTCCGCTACCCTGCCCTCGGAGAGGCTTTACCCGAGGTTAAAAAGGCGGCCGAGCTTATGATAGAAGCGATAAAAAACGGCAATAAAATTCTTCTTTGCGGAAACGGAGGCTCGGCTTCCGACTGTCTTCATATCGTGGGCGAGCTTATGAAGGAATTCGCCGTAAAGAGACCTCTCTCCGAGGAGGTTAAAGCCGCCCTTTGTGAGGCAGGAGACGACGGCTATATAGGGTCTAATCTTCAGGGGGCAATGCCTGCGGTATCCCTCGTAGGAGTTACCGCTTTGGAAAGCGCCTACGCAAACGACGCGGCAAGTGATCTCGGCTTTGCACAGCAGGTTTTAGGTCTCGGCAATAAGGGCGACCTTCTTATCGGAATCACCACCTCGGGAAACAGTAAAAACGTTATTTTCGCCGCTATTACCGCTAAAGCTAAGGGGGTTAAAACGGTAGCCCTCACGGGCGGTACGGGCGGAAGGATAAAGGATATCTGCGACTGCAGTATAGTTGCTCCCGCGAGAGAGACCTATAAAATTCAGGAATATCATTTACCGATTTATCATAATCTCTGTTTGGCCCTCGAAAACGAATTTTTCGGAGCATAAAAAACACCCGACTACGAAAAGTGGTCGGGTGTTTTTGCAAAGCTTTTATGTCTCATGGGAGGCGCAAGCCATTCATAACACGCGTCTGCGTTCATATCTGCCAAAGGCATCATAACTCGCCGAAGGCGATCATAGTTGGCGACCGAATTTAAGTTATGAGACACTTTCGTGTCGTTATGATTTTGCGATGGACAAAAGTTATGAACAAACCTGCGGTTTGCGTTATGATATGCTCACCTTCAAAGCGTGGCGCAAGCCATTCATAACACGAGTCAGCGTTCATATATGCCAAAGGCATCATAACTCGCCGAAGGCGATCATAGTTGGCGACCGAAGGTCGCCTATATCTGCCAATCAATAGGCTTCTGGCCCGAGGCGATAAGGATTTCGTTGGTCTTCGAGAAATGCTTGCAGCCGAAAAAGCCGCCGTAGGCCGAAAGGGGGCTTGGATGAACGGTCTCGAGCTTTACGTGGAGGGGGTTGTCGATAATTTTCGCCTTGGCCTTTGCGTTTGCTCCCCAAAGGAGGAATACAACGGGGGTATCCTTTTTGTTAAGCTCGGAAATTACTCTATCGGTAAATTTCTCCCAGCCCTTGCCCTTATGGGAATTCGGGGTCGCTTCTCTGACCGTCAAAACGGTGTTTAAAAGGAGGACTCCCTGCTTTGCCCAGGAGGTAAGCTCGCCGTGGTCGGGAATTCTAAAGCCGACGTCGCTTTCAAGCTCCTTAAAAATATTTTTAAGGGACGGAGGCGGCTCTACTCCCCTTTTTACCGAAAAACACATTCCGTGGGCCTGACCCGCTCCGTGGTAGGGGTCCTGACCGATTATAACTACCCTCGTATCCTTAAAGGAGGAGCATTTGAGAGAGTTAAAAATGTCGTTCATATCGGGATATATCCGACGGGTCGAATACTCGGCCTTTAAAAAGGCGCGCAGCTCCTTATAATAGGGCTTTTCGAATTCGTCGGCTAAAATTTCGTCCCAATCGTTTAAAAATTTTACCAATTTACTTTTTCCTTACTCTTCGGGAGCAGCGTTATCCTCGGCAGGTTCTGCAGGCTGAGGAGGATAGTAGGGAGGATAGTAGACGGGAACGCCTATCATACTCTTGGATGCGATAAGCATACAGATAGGACCGCCGAGGGGCACTAATATCGAAAGCAGTATGTATTTAACGGCCTTTGCGGGGGTAAGCTCCTCGAAGATCTTATAAATACAGATCAGGGTGCATAGGGAGTTTGCGGCGGCTGCAAGAATGTAGATTATAAGTACGGGGACAAGTATAACGATAAGTCCCGAGGCCGGGGCAGCACCGATGACCATAGAAAAGCTCACCGCGAAGCCCAAGATAAAGTATAAAAATACGCCTGTCGCAGAGATGATGCTGAGGGTAAGAAGGGTCTTGCGCCATTTGCGGTCGATTCCGCCTATGCGGGAATGATGATCGACCACCGAGCCTATTATCCAGGAATTTGCAACAGGTACCCAGGCAAGACCGGGGTATTTAAGGTTGCGGTTTTTGGCCATACGGTAAAGAGCTAAGGACTGAATCACGTAGCTTGTTACCAGGTAGGCGATGATAATAAGATAGAAAAGTGCTACAAGAATTCCGAAGGCCGCCAAGGCAGAGACCCCCGAATATCCGTAGTCGTACCCGTAATCGGGAACTGCAGGTGTAACGTTGCTCATAAAAATTTCTCCTTTAAGATTTATTTTATGCCTTAATTTCGGCAATATAGGGACGGTGATCAGAGGCTACCACCGCAGGAATATCGGCGGAAACTGCCTCAAGGTCGGGACTTATTAAGATATAGTCGATCTTAATTTCGGGCTCATCCGACGGCCAGCTTTGCTTTTCTTCGCCGAAAAGCTCGGCGGTATCAAAAAGCCTTTCCCTTATGGGAGCCAGCATCGGGCAGTCGGGCTCCATATTGAAATCGCCCATTAAAATAACCTTTTTATCGGGAAGATTGTTTATAATTGTCTCCACCGCTTTAAGCTTTTCGGGGTCGCTTAGTCCGACGTGAATAACGAGGACGGTAACGCCGTTTTCAAGCTTTGCCTTTAAAAGACAGCGTTGTTCATATCGGGGCGACTTTTCGCCCTCATGCTCGGGGACAAGTATAGTTTCGGCCGAAAGGATCGGAATTTTGGATAAAAAGCCGTTTCCGTAGGGGCCGCCCTCGTTTATAGCCTGCGCAAAATAGTAATGCTCCATACCCGTAAGCTCGGAAAGCCTCGCGGTCTGATTCGGCCACTCGGAGTCTTCGCCGTCGCTTCGCATTTCGTTCAGACCTACGATATCGGGGCTTTGGGCGAGAATGGCCTCGGCCATAACCTCGTAGTCGATCTCGCGGGTAAGGTAGTTTAAGCAGTGCTGAGTGTTAAAACTCATTACCTTCATTTTTTTATCCTCTAAAAGCAAATCTTTCCGGGATTTAAGATGTTTTTTTCGTCGAAAACACGCTTAATTCCCTGCATAAGCAGTATGGGAGTTTCGCCGTACTGCTTTTTCATATATTCCTTTTTGGCATAGCCTATTCCGTGCTCGCCCGAAACGAGACCGCCCATTTCCTCGGCACGCTTATACATAGCGTCGAAGCAGGAGGCAAGGGTCTTTTCCCATTTATCCTGCTCAAGCTCGTCACGGCAGATATAGATATGAAGATTTCCGTCGCCTGCGTGGCCGAAGGAGGGAATTCTGACGCCCTGCTCTTTTGCCAGCTCGTGGGTAAATTTGATAAACTCGTCGATCTTATTTACGGGGACGACGACGTCGCACTCATCCATTTCGGTGGTAGAGGCCTTTATTGCCTCAAGGAAGGCTCCTCTTGCCGACCATACCGACTTTTTGCGCTCGTCGGTATCGACTATATAGGCGTCGATGGCGCCGATAGAAAGGCAGAGCTCGGCTACGGTGCTCATATCGTTTTCGACCTGCTGCTCGGTGTTTCCGTCGAAGGTAAGAAGGATGTAAGCGTCGTTTTTGGTGTCGGGAAATTTCTTTCCGAGATAGCTTTCGGAGAAAACTATGGTATCGCGGGACATATATTCCACGGCGGTTGGGACAACCTTGGAACGGATTATCTGCGGTACCGCTTCAATGGCACTCTTCATATCGGGGAAGGGCACCAGCAGGCTTACCGAAACCTTCGGCAGGGGTACAAGCTTTAAGACCGCCTCGGTAATGATACAGAGGGTTCCCTCCGAGCCGATAACGAGGTCCTTAAGACTATAGCCCGAGCTGTTTTTGGCGACGGCGCCGCCGAGGGTAAGTATCTCGCCGTTTGGCATAACTACCGTAAGGGCGCGGACGTAATCTCTCGTAACACCGTATTTTACGGCTCTCATTCCGCCTGCGTTGGTCGAGATGTTTCCGCCGATGGTAGCGGATTTTTCGCCCGGATCCGGAGGATAGAGATAATCGTTTTCCTCGGCAAAGGCGGCAAGCTCCATAAGGAGGACGCCCGGCTGAACGGTGATGGTGGAATTGTCCTTATCGAGCTTTAATATCTTATTCATTTTAGTAGTCTCTAAGAGAATTCCGCCCTCTACGGCGACGGCGGCTCCCACAAGGCCGGTTCCGCTTCCTCTTACCGTTACGGGTATGCTTCGGGAATAGGCAAGCTTCATAATTCCCGATACCTGCTCGGTAGAGGTGACCCTTACCAGCACCTCGGGCATTTTTTCGATTCCGCCAAGCTCGTCGTGGGCATAGTCGGGGCTTATTGCCTCGCCGACTATAACCTCGTTTTCGCCGACAATGCTTTTAAGGACGGCGATATCTTCCTTTGTTACCTTGCTAAACATTATTTCGCCCCCTTAATATTTTCGATCCACTTGGGAAGTATTTCGGTCAGGTCTCCGACCACGCAGTAGTGCGCCACGTCGAAGATCGGAGCGTTTTTATCCGAATTTACGGCGATTATCATATCGGAGGATTTCATACCTGCGGCAAACTGCACCGCACCCGAAATTCCGAGGCAGATTATAAGCTTGGGCTTGACCGTTCTTCCCGAAAGGCCGATCTGATGCTTAGCGTCGTAGATATTCGATTCGACCATAGGTCTTGTGCAGGCTACGACTCCTCCGAGGAGACCGGCAAGCTCGGCCGCCGCGGCACGCATAGCGTCACTTCCCGCACCTCTTCCGACGGCAACGATAATATCGGCCTCGGAAATGTCGATGTCGGTGGGCTTAAGGGAGGTATTTATTACCTCGATATCCGAAGAAAGCATTTTTTCGGTTACGGTCAGCTTAATAATTTCGCCCGTAGGGTTTTCGGTTTTCTCGGGGGCGGTAAAGACCTTATAGCGGGCGGTGCAGAACTGCGGACGGGTGTTTGGGGTTATGATCTGTGCCATAATGTTTCCGCCGAAGGCAGGACGGATCTGCACAAGGTCGGTATTTTCCTTCATCTCTAAAACCGTACAGTCGGCGGTGAGTCCCGTTTTTCTTCTTGCGGCAATACGGGGGGCAAGCTGACGGCCGAGGTTGGTGGCTCCTACGAGCACCGAGGAGGGCTTATGCCTTTCGATAAAGTCGTCGAAGGCGGCGGTGTAGGGCTCTATTCTGAAATCGCGAAGCTCGGGATGATCGTAGGTAAAGACCTTATCGACCCCGTATTTTAAAAGCTCCTTTGCGGCAGTATCGGTATTTTCGCCGATAAGCAGAGCGTAAACGGGATGAGCGGTAACCTTTGCCAGCTCCCTCGCCTTTCCGATAAGCTCGAAGGTGACGGGATGAAGCTTTCCGCCCGAAAAGTCGGCGTAGACGCAGATTCCCTTCCACTCGGATTTATCGATCTCCCTAGCATCCTCAACAAATTCTACAAGACCGTCGCCCTTACGGACGCACATTTTACACATCTTGCAGGCAGAGGATATATCAAGCTTTTCGCCTTCGTAGCTTATGGCGCCGAAGGGACAAAGCTCGATAAGCTTTGCGGCCTTTTCGGGGGTTACGAGGGCTTCTTTAATAACAAGCTTTCCCATAGGTCATATCCTCCTTATATGATCTTTTTAGCGCGAAGCAGCTCGCAAAGGGCGGCGGCCTGAGCGGTACTGTCGCCTTCGATGCTCTGCTTCTCGGTGTTTTTTTCGGGTGGGAAAATTCGCTCGACCTGAGTCGCCGAGCCGGTCAGTCCGTAATTATCGGGGTTCTGATCGTCGAAATCGGCAAAGGTCAGCATTTTCACGGTATCCTCGGGGAGGGCCTTTTTAATTTTATAGGAGGGCAGACGGGGGGTATTTATATCGCCGTCAACCGAAATAAGACAGGGCAGCTTTATAGACTGACTGACGATCTTATCGTCGAGGCTTGCGGTAACGAAGATTTTTCCGTCCTTTATATCTTCTACCGACAAAACGTTTGAAAGATTAGGTATTCCGAGGTATTCCGAGACCTCGGCGCCTACCTGAGCGGTATCGCCGTCGGTGGTCTGCTTTCCGCAGATGATAAGGTCGAACTCGCCGCATTTTTTAATTCCCTGAGAGAGGGTGTAGGCGGTTGCGAGGACGTCGGCTCCCGCAAATTTACGGTCGGACAGAACGGTGCCCGATGCCGCCCCCATACATACCGTCTCGATAAGAGCGGCCTTGGCTTGCGGGGGACCCATGGTTATGGTCTCTACCCTGCCGCCGTATTTCTCGGTTAGGGATAGCGCGGTTTCGATAGCATACAGGTCGTACGGGTTAATTTTGCTCTGCACTCCGTTTCTCTTAAGCACGCCGGTAACCGGATCGACCTCTACGTTAGAGGAACCGGGTACCTGCTTAACACATACAAGTATATTCATTATAAACCTCCGATAGGCTATTTTCTACAAAAAATATTATAGCACACGCCTTTTAAATTGGCAATATACATATTATAGATTTTCAGCTATCTAAAACGGGTACTTTAGCCTTTTACGCGAAGCTCCTCTGTCAGAAGCTCAAACATAACGTCGTAGCCCTTATCGTTTGGATGAAGTCCGTCGCAAAGAAGGGAGTCGACGGCGATGCCCTTTTTATCGCAGTAGGCCGAAAAGAGCTCGTACATACTTATAAGAGGAAAGCCGAACTTCTCGGAGGCGGCTTTATAGATAGCGTTTATATCCTCCATATGCAGTATGCGCCAATAGTCTGCGCCGTCCTGCTCGTTGGCGTGGGAGGCAGGGATGTTGGCCATAAAAATGACCTTTTTGCCCGCATTTTCAAGCATACCGTAAAGCTTTTTTATATTTTCGAAGAACCGAGTGCCAAGCTCCTCGCGGGTGGGCCTTTCGCCCTCGTGAAAATAAACGTGACGGTTGTTGGTGCCGATAGTGCAGATTATAAGCTCGTCCTCAGGCTCCACCAAGGCGTCGAAATTTCTTATTATAAATTCAATATTCGTACCGGTACAGGCGCTGTTTATAACAGTACAGCCGTAGCTTTCTTCCATATACTCTTTAAACCTTTTCGCCCAGCAGTAGCCAAAGGGGTTGCGGGCAAAGCCCTCGGTTATGGGATCGCCGTTTTGCTCGAAGCCGCTACCGCCCACACCGTGAGTTATGGAGTCGCCGAGCAGCTTTATGCGGATGTTTTTCTTTATCAGTTCATAAGGTTTTTGCATTTTTATCACCTCAAAAGGATTATATCACCTTTCACCCGAAAGCGCAATAGGGGTATCCTCTCCCACCAAACAAAGCCTTGTATGTTATCCGCAGAAGACGGAATGTAATCAATCCGAAGGAAGAAACATACAAAGCTTACGCTTTGATGACATACCGTTCGCATTGCGAACGGATTACATACGCCTAACGGCGATTACATACCAATCCTTCGGATTGGATAAAAATAAAGCACTTCCGAAGAAGTGCTTTATTTTTTGGAGCTGGTAGACG
>SFWF01000065.1 GCA_004560045.1 bacterium
GACCTGGCAGACCGAGCGCAAGGGTAAGGACCGCGAGGACAAGCCCGAATACAAGGTAAAGATAAACGCGGCACTTTGCTTCTCTAACCGTAAGCAGCTTAAGGAGTATTATCACAACTCAAGCTGGCTCGAATATGGCGGAGCCCCCGAAAAAGCGGCCCGTAATGCCTTTACCTATCAGATAGATGCTTACATTAAGCAGCAGAATAAATACGCTAAAAACGAATCTAAGGTAACCTTTCAGGATGTGGAAGAATGTCTCGCTCTCGTCGTATCTTCCTTCTCAACGCTGACCTCCTACGAGAATCAGACTAAGAAATCCATAACCAACAAGTTCATTCAGGAAGCAATGACCGATTTCTTCAAGCATCAGCTTGAGGTCTACTTCATCGAAAACAAGGCCGAAGCCGACAAGATCGCCGATCAGGTTCTTATCAATAAGCGTAGCCGTGAAAAGAGTGAAAAGGAACGCATCAACATAAAGAACACCCTTCAGCAGAAGGGCTCCGATATGGTCAACCGCGTTCAGAAATTCGTCGACTGCCGCAGTAAGGACGTTTCGGAGCGCGAAGTCTTTATAGTTGAGGGTGACTCGGCTTTAGGCTCCTGTAAGCTTGCCCGTGATGCTAATTTCCAGGCAATAATGCCGGTAAGAGGTAAAATACTTAACTGCCTTAAGAGCGAATACGACAAGATATTCAAAAGCGAGATCATAACCGACCTTATTAAGGTCTTAGGCTGTGGTGTTGAGGTGAAGAACAAGGCCAACAAAGACCTTTCTACCTTCAGTATGGACAACCTCCGCTGGAACAAGATAATAATCTGTACCGATGCTGACGTGGACGGATTCCATATAAGAACCCTTATCCTTACCATGATATACCGCCTTATGCCTACCCTTATAAGCGAAGGTAAGGTCTTTATCGCCGAAACCCCCCTTTACGAGATAAATACCAAGGATAAGCCTTATTTCGCCTACGACGAAAAGGAAAAGGCCGAAATTTTAGAGATGATCGGCGATCAGAAATATACTATTCAGCGTTCAAAGGGACTTGGTGAAAATCAGCCCGATATGATGAACCTTACTACCATGAACCCTGCTACCCGACGTCTTATAAGGGTGCTTCCCGAGGACGCAGAGCAGACCTCGATGATGTTCGATATGCTTCTCGGCGACGATCTGCAGGGAAGAAAAGACTACATCGCCGAAAACGGTCACCTCTATATGGACGACCTGGACGTAAGCTAATAATTTGGAGGATCAAATATAAATGGCTCCCAGAAAAAAGAAAACCGAAGCAGAAAAACCGAAGGCCGCCCCTAACGCTTATATCGCGGGTGCGGGAACCGTTGTTGATCAGGCTATAACCGATACTTTAAGGACAAACTTTATGCCCTACGCTATGAGTATCATTATATCCCGTGCCATCCCTGAGATCGACGGCTTCAAGCCTTCACACCGAAAACTGCTTTACACTATGTACAATATGGGTCTGCTCAGTGGCGGAACCATCAAATCGGCAAATATCGTCGGCCGCACCATGCAGCTTAACCCCCACGGAGACGCCGCCATCTACGAAACGATGGTCCGTCTTTCCGAGGGTAACGAAGCCTTGCTTCATCCTTACGTAAAATCCAAGGGCTCCTTCGGTAAGGCCTATTCCCGTGATATGGCCTACGCCGCCTCCCGTTATACCGAGGCGAAGCTGGCTCCAATAGCCGCCGAGCTTTTTGCCGATATCGATAAGGAAACGGTCGAATTCGTAGATAACTACGATGCCACTATGAAGGAACCGACCCTTTTCCCCGTAACATTTCCTTCGGTTTTAGTTAATGCAAATATGGGTATCGCCGCAGGTATGGCAAGTAATATCTGCCCCTTTAACCTTCGCGAGGTCTGCGACACGACTATTGCCTATATTAAGGATAACGATATAAACATTGCCGATACTCTTCTCGCTCCCGACTTTCCCATAGGAGGTCAGCTTCTCTATAACCGTGCCGCTATGGAGGAGATATACCGTACCGGCCGCGGCAGCTTTAAGATAAGGGGAGTTTATTCCTACGACAAGTCACAAAACTGTATCGATATTACCGAAATTCCTCCCACCACCACCACCGAGCAGATAATCGAAAAGGTCGTCGACCTGGTTAAGCAAAAAAAGGTCACCGAAATTAACGACATCCGTGACGAGACCGACCTTAAGGGTCTTAAGATCACCATCGACCTTAAAAGGGGAGTAGACCCCGAAAAGCTTATGAAAAAGCTGTTCAAGGCCACTACCCTCGAAGACTCCTTCGGCTGTAACTTCAATATCCTTATTGCAGGCAACCCCCGAGTTATGGGTGTTAAGGAAATAATCGACGAGTGGGTAGGCTTCAGAACCGAATGTGTTCGTAACCGAGTCTTCTATCAGCTCACTAAGGCAAAGGAAAAACTTCATCTCTTAAAGGGTCTCGCCAAGATCCTGCTCGATATCGATAAGGCTATTAAGATAGTACGCGAGACCGAAGAAGAAAAAGAGGTCGTACCCAACCTTATGATAGGCTTCGGTATCGACGAGCTTCAGGCCGAATACGTAGCCGAAATAAAGCTCCGTCATCTTAACCGTCAGTACATCTTAAAGCGACTTGAGGACGTGGAAAACCTCGAAAAAGAGGTAGCCGAGATGGAGGATATCCTGAATTCGAGAAGAAAGATACAGGGTATAATCATCAAGGAGCTTGAAGGTGTCTCCAAGAAATACGGAATGGACCGTAAGACCCTTATAATCGAGGGCGAGGCCTCCTTAGACGATGCCGAGGAAGAGGTAATCGACGATACCCCCGTAACCCTCTTCTTTACACGCGACGGCTACTTTAAAAAGATTCCCACCGCAAATCTCCGTATGAGCGGTGAGCATAAGCTTAAAGAGGGCGACGAAATAGTTCAGACCGTCGAGACCACTAATGCCGCCGACCTGCTCTTCTTCTCAAACCGTAATCAGGTATATAAGAGTAAGGCAAGCGACTTTTCCGACGGCAAGGCAAGCATCCTCGGCGAATACATTCCCTCAAAGCTTGACTTTGACGAAAATGAGAACGTCGTCTATATGGCCGTTACGACCAAGTATAACGGATTTATGGTATTCGTTTTCGAAAACGGACGTATTGCCCGTGTACCCCTTTCGTCCTATGCGACTAAAACCAACCGTAAAAAGCTCATAAATGCCTATTCGAATAAGTTCGTTCTTCATACGGCCCTTTGCCTCTCCGAAGAATGTGACCTCTTCCTCACCTCGACCAACGGCAGGGTAATGGTGGTAAACACCTCTGCCCTCTCCGAAAAGGCCGCAAAGGATAACGGCGGTATTGCCGTTATGACTCAGAAGAGGGGACAGCGCATCTTCTCTGCAGAGGTCTATAAGGAAGGAACTCTTGAACGACCCCACCGCTACAGACCGAAAAATCTCCCTGCGGCAGGCTCGGTCAAAAAGGAAGAGGACATTGAGCAAATGACCTTTTAAATAAGCAAACCGCCTAACGGACGAAGGCCATTAGGCGGTTGTCGACAGCTTGCAAACGCAGGATAAATTTTATTGTCGACAATAATAATATATACCTTTTTTCCTTTTATATAAGAGGAATTATTTGACAAAGTTAAAGTTTTGATATATCATATATCCAAGTGTAATTTTGGAGGGATCATTTTGGCTGAAAATTTAGCAAAAACCTACGACCCGAGCGAGGTTGAGGACCGAATCTACAAATTCTGGCTCGACGGAAACTTTTTCCACGCTGAGGTCGACGCAAATAAAGAACCCTATACTATCGTAATACCGCCACCGAACATCACGGGTCAGCTCCATATGGGTCACGCCCTTGACGACACTCTGCAGGATATCCTCATTCGCCATAAGCGTATGCAGGGTTATTCGGCTTTATGGCTTCCCGGCACCGACCACGCTTCTATTGCTACCGAGGCGAAAATAGTTGAGGCTATGAAAAAAGAAGGCCTCACTAAAGAAGACCTCGGCCGCGAAAAGTTCTTAGAGCGTGCCTGGGAGTGGAAGGAGCAGTACGGCGGAAGAATTATAAGTCAGCTTAAAAAGCTCGGCGCCTCCTGCGACTGGGAACGCGAACGCTTCACCCTCGATGAGGGCTGCTCCGAGGCCGTTCGCGAGGTTTTCGTCCGTCTCTATCAGAAGGGCCTTATCTACAGAGGCGAGCGCATCATTAACTGGTGTCCTCACTGCCTGACCTCTATCTCCGATGCGGAGGTAGTTTATAGCGAATCCGACGGAAACTTCTGGCATCTGCGCTACCCCGTAAAGGATAGTGACGAATATCTTCAGCTTGCTACTACCCGTCCCGAGACCCTGCTTGGCGACACCGCCGTTGCAGTTCATCCCGACGACGAAAGATACAAGCACCTTATCGGCAAAACCGTTATTCTTCCTCTCGTAGGCCGCGAAATACCCGTCGTAGCCGACTCTTATGTCGAAATGGACTTCGGTACGGGCGTTGTTAAAATCACCCCTGCTCACGACCCCAACGACTTTGAGGTAGGCCTCCGTCACGATCTTCCCATCATAAACGTTATGACCGACGACGCTAAAATAAGCGAGCTTGGCGGAAAGTATGCGGGAATGGACCGCTATGAGGCAAGAAAGGCTATCGTTGCCGATCTTGAGGCCGGCGGCTTCCTCGTTAAGGTCGAACCCTTAAAGCATAACGTCGGCGCCTGCTACCGCTGTAACAGCGTCGTAGAGCCCCGTATCTCTAAGCAGTGGTTCGTAAAAATGGAACCCCTTGCAAAGCCTGCTATAAAGGCCGTTAAGGACGGAGATATCAAATTTATTCCAACCCGCCTTGAAAAGATATATTTCAACTGGATGGAAAACATCAAGGACTGGTGTATCTCCCGTCAGCTTTGGTGGGGTCACCGTATTCCTGCCTGGTACTGTCCCGACTGCGGAGAAATAATCGTTTCCCGTGCCGACCCGACCAAGTGTCCGAAGTGCGGATGTGAGAACATTCATCAGGATGAGGATACTCTCGATACCTGGTTCTCATCGGCTCTTTGGCCCTTCTCGACCCTCGGCTGGCCCGAAGAGAATATAGACCTTAAGTATTTCTATCCTACCAATACTCTTGTTACCGGCTACGATATTATCTTCTTCTGGGTTTCCCGAATGATCTTTTCGGGCCTTGAGTATACCGATACCGTTCCCTTTAACACCGTTTTATTCCACGGAATTGTCCGTGACGCAAACGGACTTAAGATGTCCAAGTCTTTAGGTAACGGAATCGATCCTCTCGAAGAGATCGAAAAGTACGGCGCCGACGCCCTTCGTTTTACCCTTGCTACGGGTAATACCCCCGGTAACGATATGCGCTATAGCCCCGAAAGGGTCGAAGCAAGCCGTAACTTCGCCAATAAGATATGGAATGCCGCCCGCTTCCTCCTTATGAATCTTAAATCCGACGAAGAAATGCCTCTGCCCTCCGAGCTTGCTCTTGAGGATAAGTGGATCCTTTCCAAGTTTAACGACCTCGTAAAGGATGTTACCGATAACCTCGATAAATTCGAGCTCGGCCTTGCCGTTGCTAAGCTTTACGACTTTATCTGGGACGTATTCTGCGACTGGTATATCGAGCTTTGTAAGTCTCGCCTTAACGGTGACGATGAAGCCGCCGCAAATACCGCACGTGCTGTACTCGTTCACGTGTTCAGCGGAACTCTTAAGCTTCTTCATCCCTTTATGCCCTTTATCACCGAAGAAATCTGGCAGTCTCTGCCTCATAGCGGCGACTCTATTATGGTTTCCAAGTGGCCCGAGTATAGCGAGGAGCTTAACTTCGGTGCAGACGCCGAAAACTTCGAAAAGGTTATTTCGGTCATTCGTGCCGTACGTAACCGCAGAAGCGAAATGAACGTTCCCCCTTCAAAGAAAGCTAAGATATGCATTGCTGCTCCGAAAAAGGAAATTTTCGAGGACGGCGCCGCCTTTATTGCCCGCCTTGCTTCGGGAAGCAGTGTTGAGGTAGAAGAAAGCTTCGATATGCC
Organism: bacterium; assembly: GCA_004560045.1. GTDB lineage: Bacteria > Bacillota > Clostridia > Oscillospirales > Acutalibacteraceae > SFWF01. Next base: position 6,050 of record SFWF01000065.1, read on the forward strand.
CGATGCCGTTCTTGTCGTTACCGACAGCGCAAAGGTATATATTCCCTTAAACGAGCTTGTCGACTTTACCGCAGAGCTTGCGCGTCTCGGTAAGGAGCTCGAAGCCGCTAATAAGGATAAGGGCTTCTACGAATCCAAGCTTAATAACCCCGGCTTTGTCGCTAAGGCTCCCGAGGCCGTTGTTAATCAGCAGCGCGACCTTCTCGCAAAGACCCTTGACCGTATTGCTCTTCTCGAAGAGAGTATCGCAAAAATCAAATCACAGATCTAATTCTCTTAAAATAGTGGAGGGGCTCAGCTCCTCCCACTATTCTTTTTGGAAGTGTTGTTTATGAATTATAACGAAGCACTGAGTTATATACATTCTTTATTGGTCTTCGGCTCAAAGCCCGGACTTGAAAGAATATCCGAGCTTCTTTCCAAACTCGGCAATCCGCAGGACGATCTTAAATTCATCCACGTTGCGGGTACCAACGGCAAGGGCTCGACCTGTAATATGCTTTCTTCGGTCTATAAAAAGGCAGGCTATAAGGTAGGACTTTATACATCTCCCTATATCGTCGACTTTCGTGAGCGAATTCAGCTAAACGGCGAGTATATCCCCAAAGAAGACCTTGCCCGACTTACAAAGACGGTTATGGAGACCGAAATAGAGGTTACCGAGTTCGAGTTTATTACGGCTCTTGCCTTTTTATGGTATTCAGAGCAGAAATGCGATATCGTTATTTTAGAGGTCGGTCTCGGAGGCCGTTTTGATGCCACGAACATTATCAAAGCCCCCCTTTGTTCGGTCATTATGAAGATAGACTACGATCATACTGCTATCTTAGGCGATACGATCGATAAAATAGCCTTTGAAAAATGCGGTATAATCAAAGACGACTGTCCCGTAGTTTCCTATCCTCTGCAGGCTCCTGCCGCAATGGAGGTTATTGCTTCCTCTGCCAAAAATCTTACCCTTCCCGATACCGAGAAGATAAAGGTGCTGGATTCCTCAATTAAAGGTAATTCATTTATGTATAAGGATATTCCCTTTAAAACGAAGCTTATCGGAGCTCATCAAATTTATAATGCCGTAACCGCTATCGAAGCCGTAGCCGTCGCAGGACTTCCCGTAGAAGCCGAAGCCTTGACAGAAGGTATCGGAACAGCTACCGTTCCTGCACGACTTGAGCTTATAAGCGACGACCCTATCGTTTTCCTCGACGGTGCTCATAATCCAAACGGGGCCGAGGCTCTTTCCGAGTTTATGAAAAATTACAGCGGAGAGATAGTCGCCGTTATGGGAATGATGGCCGATAAAAACTGCAAGGGATTTTTAAGCGAGGTTTTAAAATACTGCTCCGACGTTATAACCGTAACCGTAAAGGAAAATCCCCGTACAATATCGGCTGAGGATCTTGCCGACCTTGCGAAAGAGTTTTGCGCCTCCGTAACCGTCGCTGAAAGCTATAGCAAAGCCCTCGATATAGCCAAAGCTAAAACCAACAATAAAAAGCCTCTTTTCGTCTTTGGCTCGTTATACCTTGCCGGCGCTATCAGAGAAGAACTTATTTCCCGTTATAATCCTTAGTTTCGACACCCGTTTTCAACATATTATATATCTGCAAGCCTTTATAATACTATAGAGGCTTGTCTTTTTTTATTTAAGGAGGTTTTTTATGAACATTAAAACTAAAG
>SFWF01000012.1 GCA_004560045.1 bacterium
CCTCCCCTACAACTGCAACCGTAAAATTTTTTTACAAAAACAAAGAGGAAATGTACCTAATCAGATACATTTCCTCTAATTTTATCCCTAATCATAATTCCCGTACGGGTGCTTTTTTTACGACTGCATCGTTTTATAGGTATAAAATTCGCCTTTTTTGGCCATAAGATCATCGTAGGTTCCATACTCGACGCATCTTCCGTCACGCATAACTGCGATCTTGTCGGCGTTTCGTATGGTCGAAAGCCTGTGAGCTACGATAAAGGTGGTCTTATCCCTCGTCAGGTTGTTTATAGCACTCTGAATTTCGGCCTCGCTGACCGTATCAAGGGCGCTGGTAGCCTCGTCGAAGATAATAACGTCGGGCTTTCTGATAATAGCTCGGGCGATAGAAATTCTCTGCCGCTGACCGCCCGAAAGCTTGTCACCGTGCTCTCCGATAGAGGTATTAAGTCCGTCGGGAAGCTTGGCTATAACCTGTTTGAGGTTTGCCGCCTCGACCGCCGCCATAACCTCCTCGTCGCTAACGTTCGTGCGTCCGTAGGTGATGTTGTCGCGGATGGTTCCGCTGAAGAGGATCGTATTCTGCGGAACGACGGCTATGTGCTTGCGGTAGGACTGAAGATCAAGGTCCTTCGAGTTCTTTCCGTCGATAAACATATCGCCCTCGGTAGGCCTGAAAAAGCCGATGGCCATATTTATTATGGTGGTCTTTCCCGAGCCCGATTCGCCGACCAGCGCTATGGTTTCGCCGGGATTTATCTTAAGATTAAGGTTATTAAGCACCATTCTGTCGTCGTCGGCATAGTGGAAGCAGATGTTTCTGAATTCGTATTCACCGCGAAGAGTGGTCATCTTCTGCTTACCCTTATAGTCCTCAACGTCAAAGGAGGAAAGTATCTCGCCGATAGAATGAACGCTTTCGGTACCCTTGGTGATTATGGGAAGAAGGGCAACTATTCCCGAAACCTTGGCAACAAGGCTCGTAAAATAGGTCTGATAAAGGGAGACGTCGCCGATCTCGATCTCGCCGTTTACCGCAAGAACTATGGAGCAAACGAGGCAGAGTACCTGAAAAACGTTGAATATTACCCAGCTTACCGAGCCGAAAAGCGACTGGATCATATCGAGCTGATAGCCCCGCCTTGCAACATTGGTTACCTGACCCGTAAGCTTCTCAATCTCGTCGTTCTCTAAAGCGTGGGCGCGGGTAATGGGAACGAGCTCGACCATATCCATAACCTTGGAGGAGGTGCTTTCCATCTCCTGACGGAAAAGGTGGTTCTCTTTTCGCATACTCTTCTTAAAGGGTAGCATAGTAAGCACTGCAACGGGTATGGTAATAAGGAAGATTAAAAATACGATAATGTTTTTCGAAACAACCACCGCAATGGTTACCGACATACTGAGAAGTACGTCGAGGACGGTGTTGAATATCTGTGAGGAAAGGGCCTCTACCGCCTCAACGTCGCGCATAACCTTCGACTGGATCTTACCCGACTGCATTTCCTTATGAAAGGAGATCGAAAGCTGCTGCAGCTTGCGTATCATGGCGCCGCGAAGTCCTGCCTCAACGTTTCGTCTTGCAATACTGAAGTATTTGACGTGAAGCATATGGAAGGGGATGTTCAGCATAAGCACGCCCACCGCAACCGCTACGTTAATAATTATCTGAGTGACGGTGTCTGCGGGCTGAGCCACGGCAATATTTATAAGGTTTGCCGTAATTATCGGAAGCACCCAGGTCGGTGAGACCTTGATGGCGTAAAAGAGCGCCGAAAGAAGAAGCTTCCATTTATGAGTTCGGTAGAGCTTAAAAAGAATCTTGAAGGCACCGCTCTTTTTCTCGGTGTAGGTTTTTATAAAGTCGTTTTCCTCCCGAACTATTTCGGCATCGCTGAAATGTGAATGTTTCTCCTGTTGGTTACCTTTGTTCAACATAAAAATCACCCCAAAAGGATAAATTTAGCATCCACCTACATTATATACTGAGAGGCAGAAAATGCAAGACATTTATTTGAAAAAATCGAAAGTTTTTTGTTTGACATAAGGGCCCTGTTATAGTAAAATGTAACAGTTATGTTAATATGCAAAAACGGCCTTTTTAAAACTCTGTTGACATAAGGCCGAAATCGGTATATAATACAAGTTGTGGAATCTACTATATTGTGGTATTCTGCTTAGTTTTGTTCTTGGGCATACTAATTATGCTATCGCAAAATACTTATTAGGGAAGTGCCGTCTTGGATAAATTTATAGTAAACGGAGGAAACAGGCTGGTCGGACGCATCTGCGTAAGCGGTGCCAAAAACGCCGCGGTTGCGATTTTGCCTGCGGTCCTGCTTGCTGAATCTCCTTGCGTAATCGAAAACGTCCCCGATATTTCCGACGTTCACGGAATACTTCGTGCCTTAAGCGGTCTCGGCTGTACCGTAACCCCTCTTTCCCGTACCTCCTTCGAGATCGATCCCCGCGGAGCGAATTCTTATATAGTAAATAAAGAAATGGCTAAGGGTATGCGTGCCTCGAGCTATTTTTTGGGAGCCCTTCTCGGAAGAACCCTCCGTGCCAAGGTTGCCCCTCCCGGAGGCTGTGCCATCGGCCTTCGCCCCATTGATCAGCACATCAAGGGCTTCGAAGCCTTAGGTGCCAAGGTCACTATCGAGTCGGGTATGGTCGTGGCCCGTGCCGAAAAGCTTATGGGCGGCTCGGTCTACCTTGATATGGTCTCGGTAGGCGCTACGGTCAACATTATGATCGCCGCCGCAAGAGCCAAGGGTATGACGGTTATCGAAAATGCCGCGAGAGAGCCTCATATCGTCGACCTTGCCAACTTCCTTAACTCTATGGGCGCCGATATTATGGGCGCGGGAACCTCGGTTATAAAAATCCGCGGCGTTGAGCATCTGCACGGAACCTCCTACAGTATAATCCCCGATCAGATAGAAGCGGGAACCTATATGGTAGCCGCCGCCGCCACTAAGGGCGACGTCGTTATAAGCAACGTTATTCCCAAGCATCTCGAGTCGATAATCGCAAAGCTCAAAGAAGCGGGCGTCACGGTGGAGGAGGGCGACGAATTCGTAAGGGTCACTATGGACAAGCGTCCCGGCCGTTGCAACGTCAAAACCATGCCACATCCCGGCTTCCCCACAGATATGCAGCCGCAGTTTGCGACCCTGCTTGCCATCGCCGACGGAACCTCGATAGTGACCGAAAGCGTTTGGGAAAGCCGTTTCCGCTACGTGGAGCAGCTTACCTTTATGGGAGCCAATATTCAGGTCGACGGAAAATCGGCCATAATTTCGGGTACCGAGCGTCTTAAGGCCGCCCCCGTAAAGGCCGACGATTTAAGAGCAGGAGCCGCTATGATAATTGCGGGACTTGTCGCCGAGGGTCAGACCGAAATAACCGATATCGAGTATATCGACCGCGGCTACGAGCAGGTCGTCGAAAAGCTTACCGCCGTCGGAGCCGATATAAAACGCGTATCCGACGAAAACCTCGGCTATTCTTTAAAAGCAAATTAAAAATCTGCGGGAGGAATTTGCTCCTCCCGTTTCTTATTATATTAAACGTGTGAGGTGAGAATATGGCAAAGTTTTTTCCGATGTTTTCGGGAAGCGGCGGAAATTCGTCCTATATAGGCGACTCCGACGGAGGCGTCGTGGTCGATATCGGTGTTTCCTATAAGCGCTTTAAAACCGCCCTTACCTCTGCCGATATTCCCCTTGAAGCTATAAAGGCTGTCCTCATAACCCACGAGCATACCGATCACGTTAAGGGTCTTAAGGTCTTTCTTAAAAACAATCCCGTTCCTGTTATCGCCTCCCGCGAGACGGTCTATGCCCTGGAATTTGCGGGGATAATGACCTACGAGACTCCCCGTATCTATCTTGAGGGGGAGGACTACGAGCTGGACGGAATAAGACTTACCCGTTTTGCAACGAGTCACGACTGCGTCGGCTCAAGCGGCTACGTGATAGAGCTGAGCGGCGGAACCAAGGTGGCCGTTTGTACCGACCTTGGTGTGATGACCGACTGCATTAAGGAAAAGCTTTGCGGCTGTGACCTTGTAATGCTGGAGTCTAATCACGACCCCGTTATGCTGAGACTCGGACCCTATCCCGCCGAGCTTAAGCTTCGCATCGCTTCGGATAAGGGTCATCTTCCCAATGCCGTCTGTGCCGAAACCATAGCGCATCTTTACGAAAAAGGAACCTGCCGTTTCGTGCTTGCTCATATTTCGAAGGAAAACAATACCCCCGAAAAGGCCGCCTCTGCCGCCCGTGCCGCCCTTATGGATAAGGGTGCAAAGGAGGGCCGCGACTACATATTATATATAGCAGAGCCCGAGGGGAGTAAAATTATACCGTTATGATAAAGTTAAAGCTTATAACCCTCGGAAAGCTTAAAGAAAAATATCTTCGCGAAGCGGCCGACGAATACGTCAAAAGGCTTTCGGCCTATGCCAAGACCGAAATAATCGAGCTTGAACCCGTAAAGCTGCCCGAATCTCCCTCCGACGCCGAGGTAGAACGGGCACTGTCGACCGAAGCCGAAATGATAAAGAAAAAACTTACCGACGGCGCCCTTATAACCGCGATGTGTATCGAGGGAAGGCAGTTTTCAAGCGAGGAATTCAGCAAAAAGCTTACTACGTATATAAATGGCGGCAGAGGAGAGCTTGTATTTATAATAGGAAGCTCCTTCGGGCTTCACGAAAGCATAAAGGCCCTTGCCGATATAAAGCTGTCCTTTTCGGCTATGACCTTTCCGCATCAGCTCTTCAGAATAATGCTGCTTGAGCAGGTCTACCGAAGCTTTAAAATAGCCGAAGGCTCCCGCTATCATAAATAAATTTTAAAACTTCAAAAAAAATACTTGACCGCAGAGGTAGGCTGTGCTATAATTACACTACCTCTGTAGGTTCTTTTTTTTTGCAAAGAACTTTTTCAAAGCGAAAACGGTATGTGTGCACGCCGTTTCGTTGAGGGAGGCTAAATAGGTTTCGGACAGGAACGAAACCGAAAATATTCCGTAAAACGGGAGGTGCCGTCATGAGAGTAAAAATTACACTCGCCTGCACTGAGTGCAAGCAACGCAACTACAACACTATGAAAAACAAAAAGAACGATCCCGACAGACTTGAAATGAACAAGTACTGCAGATTCTGCAAGAAGCACACAGTTCACAAGGAAACAAAATAAGGAGGAATAATATGAAGGCAGTTAATAAGATCAGTCAGGTTTTAGCTGTGCTCTTTTCAGCAGCCGCAGTTATTTTCTTCTTCTTACCCTTCGCCACCGTCGCTTTCGGCGGAAAGGATTACACCTTCATCGGTGCTCAGTTCGCATTCGGAACCGGTATCGAAGGCATAAAGGACGCTCTGGCCAAATCGGGTCAGGTCCTGTTTTGTTTCATCCTTGCTCTGTTAACTCTTGTTTTCTCCGGACTTACCTTTAAGTTCAAGAAGATGAGATATTGGGCTCCCGGTGTGGGCCTCGCAGGTGCCGTATTTATGCTGGTTCGCGTTTTAAGAGGCGCAGGTCACTTCATCGACCACAGACCCTTAGAACCCGCTAAGATCAGCTACGAGCCCTTCGTATGGTTTACCGTCGCCGCCCTCTTTGCAGCAGTCGTTTTCGGTATTTGTCATCTCTTTATCGACGACCGCATTATGGTTAGCGAGGGAAAAGCAAAGCGCACTATTATTCAGCGCATTATTCATGCTCTCCGCGACTACAAGAGCGAAATTAAGAAGATCGTTTGGCCCGGTCCTCGCGATGTTGTTAAGAACACCCTTGTCGTTATCGCCGTATGCGTATTAGTCGGTATCTTCATCTGGCTCGTTGACTTTGGTCTTTCTTGGCTTATCCGCCTCGTTACAGGCGCTTAATGCGGAGGGACCTATATGTCAGAAAGCAGTCAGGCAAAATGGTATGTCGTTCATACCTATTCAGGATACGAAAACAAGGTAGCAAGCGATCTTGAGATTATGGTCGAGAACCGCAAAATGCAGGATCTCATTATAGACATCAAGATCCCTACCGAGACCGTCACCGAAATTAAGGAAGACAAGGTCAAAGAATACGAACGCAAGATTTTCCCCGGTTACGTACTCATAAAGATGATTGTTACCGACGATTCCTGGTATGTCGTGCGCAACATCCGCGGAGTTACCGGATTTGTAGGCCCCGGATCCAAGCCGGTGCCCCTTACCGACGCAGAGGTAGAAGCCCTCGGCGTTGAAAAGCACAGTGTTGAGGTCGGCTATAAGATCGGCGACCTTGTTAACATTGTGGACGGACCCCTTAAGGATTTTCAGGGTACCGTTACCGCTGTCGATCTCGAAAACGGAAGCGTCAGCGTAAACATTTCGATGTTCGGAAGAGAAACCCCTGCCGAGCTCGAACTCGACCAGATCGCTCTGGCCGACTAATATCAGCAAATACGCAGCTTGCTGCTTAATGCGTCAATAAAAGGCGCGTTGACCCTTGAAGCTCAAGGGGTATTAAAATCGCGGCAGTTTGCCGCCGACGCGAAAAGCGTCACGGTGGGAGGAACGGGTATACGACCGTTCCGCCAAGTGAAAAAAATCACTGTTACCACGAATAATGGAGGTGCAAACAATGGCTCAAAAAATTATTGGTTACATTAAACTGCAGATTCCCGCTGGAAAAGCCACTCCGGCTCCCCCGGTAGGTCCTGCACTGGGACAGCACGGCGTCAACATCATGGCGTTCACTAAGGAATTCAACGAACGCACTAAGAATGACGCAGGTCTTATCATTCCGGTAGTTATTACCGTTTATGCAGACCACTCGTTCAGCTTCATCACCAAGACCCCCCCTGCAGCCGTCCTCATCAAGAAGGCTTGCGGCATTGAGAGCGGTTCAGGTGTTCCGAACAAGAACAAAGTTGCAAAGATCACCAGTGAGCAGGTTAAGAAGATTGCAGAGCAGAAAATGCCCGACCTTAACGCCGCAAGCGTAGAAGCCGCTATGTCTATGATAGCAGGTACCGCTCGCAGTATGGGTATCGAAGTAGTCGACTAATCTCTCTCGTGGGAGGAAATTTCCGATTATACCACTTATTGGGAGGTAAAACAATGAAACACGGTAAAAAGTATAACGAAAGCGCAAAGCTTATCGAAACCGGTAAGCTTTACGAGCTCGGCGAAGCTTGCGATGCCGCAGTAAAGTCTGCAACCGCAAAGTTCGACGAGACTGTAGAAATTCACGTTCGTCTGGGTGTTGACTCTCGTCACGCTGATCAGCAGGTCCGCGGCGCAGTAGTTCTCCCCAACGGAACAGGTAAAACCGTCAGAACCCTCGTTCTTACCAAGGGCGACAAGGCTAAGGAAGCCGAAGCAGCAGGCTCTGACTATGTAGGTGCAGAAGAACTCGTAGCCAAGATTCAGAACGAAGGCTGGCTCGATTTCGACGTAGTAATCGCAACCCCCGACATGATGGGTATGGTTGGTCGTCTTGGTAAGGTTCTCGGACCCCGTGGTCTTATGCCTACCCCCAAGGCAGGTACCGTTACTCCCGACGTTGCTAAGGCTGTAACCGAAGCAAAGGCCGGTAAGATTGAGTACCGTCTCGACAAGACCAACATCATACACTGCCCCGTAGGTAAGGTTTCCTTCGGCAAAGAAAAGCTCGAAGAGAATATCGATACCCTTATGAGCGCTATTGCTAAGGCTAAGCCCGCAGCAGCAAAGGGTCAGTACATCAAGTCCTGCACCATTGCTACCACTATGGGACCCGGAATAAAGGTCGCCACCGGCAAGTACGCCAACTAATTTTGGATAATTTCGCGTAATACTTTGTCGCTTTCGCTTGCGTGTATAGCACATACAACGCTTCGCGCCGCTTCTCGTCTTACGCAAAATTCTCGCAAAATTAAACTAAATTCATTTTAGTTAAAAAACTTAAATTCTTTTAAGTTTTTCTTGACAACGCAGGTTTTCTGTGTTATCATCTTTAAGCATCCAAAGACAGCAGGTCGCTTTTGCGATAAGTTTTATCGCCTGCCGAGGTAATGCGAATAGCTTTTTATAAAAGTATTATTCTGCCTGTCCTCACCGTCTTTGGAGGACAGGTTTTTTTAATTCACTATTTTCGGAGGTGAAAACTTTAATGCCTAACGCAAAAGTTCTCGAAGCAAAACAGGCAGCCGTTGCTGCCATCTCTGCAAAAATCGCAGACTCCGTTGCCGGTGTCGTTGTAGACTATTCCGGAACCTCTGTTGCTGACGATACCGTTCTCCGTAAAGAGCTTCGCGAAGCAGGAGTTGAGTACACCGTTATTAAGAACACCCTCTTAAAGCGTGCCATCGCAGGTACCGACCTCGAGGGAATGTCCGAGGTACTCGAAGGAACCACCGCTATCGCTATCTCTAAGGAAGATCATACCGCAGCTGCAAGAATTCTCGGTAAATTCGCAGACGCACACGACAACTTCAAGATCAAGGCAGGTTACCTTGATGGAAAGACAATTTCCGTTGAAACCGTTAACGATCTTGCAAAACTCCCCACGAGAGACGTTCTTCTCGCAACCGTACTCGGTGCTTTCCAGGCACCTATGGCATCCTTCGCTCGCGCCGTACAGGCCATCGTTGATAAAAACGGTGAAGGCGAAACTGCCGCAGAATAATTTTAAAAAACTATAATATTTATTGGAGGAAAATAAAATGGCATCTGAAAAAGTAACAGCTATCATTGAAGAACTTAAAGTTCTTACCGTTCTTGAGCTTTCTGAGCTCGTTAAAGCAGTAGAAGAGGAATTCGGCGTATCCGCAGCAGCAGCTGTAGCAGTAGCAGCTCCCGCAGCAGGCGGCGCAGCAGCAGTTGAAGAGAAGACCGAGTTCGACGTTGTTCTCGCAGCAGCAGGCGCTGAGAAAATCAAGGTTATTAAGGCAGTTCGTGAGATCACCGGTCTCGGCCTTGCTGAGGCTAAGGCTCTCGTAGACGGTGCTCCCAAGACCCTTAAGGAAGCTGTTTCCAAGGACGAGGCTGAAGCTATGAAGGCTAAGCTTACTGAAGTTGGCGCTACTGTTGAGCTTAAGTAATTTAAGTTTAAACACACAAAAAAACCGTTGCTCTGCAGCGGTTTTTTATTTTTAATCTTGACTTATTTGTTTTGATATAATAAACTGTTCCGAGGTGATGATTATGATATTCAGAGAAGAAAAAGAAGCTTCCAAAAAATATAAGCAGAACTATCTTGACGGAATAAACGGCCTAATTTCTTCCCGTCAAAAAAAGGCGGCGGAGATAAGGACAAATTACGTTAAAAATATTTTCATCGATTCCGAAAAATACCGGACCGAGTTTAAAGAGATGCTGGGCTGGCCTCTGGTAGACCATAAGCCCTGCGACCTTCCTGCCGTTAAAAGCACTAAGCTTGCCGAGGAGTCAGATTTCGAAATACTGCGTATGGAGATCGAAATTTTAGAGGGCCTTTGGATGACCGGTCTTTTCTTTAAAATGAAAGGCGAGGATAAAAAGCCGCTCGTCCTCGTTTCCCACGGAGGCCTCGGAACTCCTGAGCTCATTTCGGGGGTCTACGGTGATACCTCTAACTACAACGATATCCTGCCCCGAGTTATAAAATACGGCGTTCACGCCTTTGCTCCGCAGCTTCTTTTGTGGCAGGATGACTATGACGTCCCCTTCGACCGCAAGGAGATCGATGCCCGTCTTAAAAGGGTCGGAAGTTCCATAACCGCCGTCGAGGTCTTCGGATTTACCCGTGTACTCGACTATTTTGAAGACCAGCCCTTTGTAAAGAACTTCGGTATGGTCGGTATGTCATACGGCGGATTTTACACCCTCTTCACCTCCGCTGTCGATACCCGTATAAAATCGGCTGTCTCCTGCTCCTTCTTTAACGACCGCGATGAGGTCGCTTGGCCCGACTGGGTATGGCAGAACTCGGCTTACAAATTCAACGATGCCGAGGTTGCCGCGCTCAGCTACCCCAGACGACTTTGCGTTCAGATGGGAAATAACGACAACCTTTTCGATTATAAATTTACCGAAAGCTCTTTCGCATCGGTCAGGACATTGGCACAGGAGCAGGGAGTTTCGTCCGACTGGCTCGACCTTATGATCTTTGAAGGTACTCACGAATTCTGTAAGGACGACGCCCCCATCGAAAGGCTCATATCCGACCTTAAATAAATCAAAACCACCGGTTCCGGTGGTTTTTGATTTGCTATTTCAGTAGTTCCTCCGCGTTACTTCCGTTGATTTCTGCCTTGTTTACGATAAAGGGCATATTTTCTTTGTCGGTAAAGTTTTCGGCGGTGATATTCTCCAAGGTGAGGTTTTCGATAACCGCGCCCTTCGCAAACTGCAGGGTGGGAACCTCTCCGTCGACGAATTCTCTTCTGTGCAGGTCGCGGATTGCAAGATTTTTAACGTCAACCCCACCCTCAACATCTACCAGCGCGTATTTTCTGTACTGATGCACCTTGTAGAACTTTACGAGATCGCGGCTCGATTTTCCGCCGTACATATTGTTAATTGTGATATTTTCGAAAAGACCGCGCTTGCCGGTCGTGTAGAAGGGCATAAAGCAGATTCCGAAATGGTAAAAGGTTCCGTGAACGTCCGAAATATGGATGTTGCGGACGGCACATTCCGGGCTTGCCGATAAAAGTCTTACGGCGCTGTAGGCATTTTCGGTATATATTCCTCTTACCGTCACGTCCGAAATAACACCGCGTGAACCTTCCTCGGCATTCATTGCCACCGTATCGTCATAGCAGGTGCCAAAGAGGTTTTCGATGCTTCCATGATTACAGTTTCCGCAGAGATGAATTCCGTCCATATTGCTCTGATAAAGGTTGCCGTCGTTAAAATCGAAGGTTATGTTATCAACCTTAAAATAAGAGACCTTATCGAGGGTTACTGCAAAGTTTACGGGATCCTTAAGGGTAAGGGAGGAAAGACGGAGATTTTTTACGTTATAGAACAAAAAGCAAAGTCCCGTGTAGCCCTCGGGCTCATATCTACCGCAGGAAAGGGGATTAGGATTTTGATTTTTGTTGTTAAAATTCCATATTCCGCCGCAAACCTCGATGTTTTCGCAGGGCATGTCGGGGCAGTAACGGTTAACATAGTCGAAAAGCTTCACGTCTATTCTGTTTTTCCTGTCCTCTACCATAGCGTTTTTAAGCATATAACAGTTAGAGCCGTCTTTAAGCCTTATCTCGGCAAAGCGGGGGAGAGTAAGCTTTAAATTCGAATGCAGCTCCAGCGGTCTCGATATAAGATAGTGTTTTTTTGGCACAGGGAGATTTACCTCACAGCCGCTCTCGATAAGCTCCTGAATGGCGGCGGTATCGTCGTGAATTCCGTCACCGTAAAGCAGATTTTCCATAATATCCTCCAAAATCGATTTATAAAATCATATCATAAAACGAAAGCATAAAAAAGCTCGGTTTTGCACCTTAAAAAGTATTCGTTATTTACCTTTTAAATTCTTGGGAGATACCCCGAAATGCCCCTTAAAGGCCTTGCTGAAGGCATAAAGGGTCGAATACCCGAGCCGCTCGGCAATATCGGTTATCTTGAGCTTTCCCTCGCTCAGCATAAGCCTTGCGGCCTCCATCCGTTTCCTAATATAATAGTCGCAAAGGCTTTCCCCCGTGGTCTTCTTAAATACCGACGAGAGATAGCCGTAGCTGTAGTCGACGACCTCGGTCAGCTCCTCAAGATTCTTAAGGGAATAGATATGAGTATCAATATAGCTCATAAGGCGGTAGCAGAGGGTCTCGCTATCCTTAAGATTTTTCGGATATTTGCTTTGCGGCGCGGTATCAAAGGCCCTGACGGTATAGATGGCTATCTGCCTGAGAATCGAAGAAAGAAGCTCCGAAGAGTATTTGCTTTCTCTGCTTACCTCGGTAATTGCGTTTGCGAGGAGGGGAGGTATACGCTCGTCCTTAAAGCTCCGAAGCTCGGCGGCGTGATACTCGGAAGCGATTCGGTCAAAGTCGGCGCTAAGTGCCTCGTCCTCTACCGAAAAGGCCAAAAAATCGAATCTTAATGGGTCGTTTCTGTCGGCGACGATCTCGTGAGAATCGCAGGGTAGGGAAAGATAAATATCCCCGCTTTTGACCTCTACGGGGATTTTATTGGCTATAATTTGCCCCTTTCCTCCCGTTACTACCGTGAGCTCAATGAGCTGCGCCTGAATATGCTCGTCAATACGGGTGGTGCGGTCGCAGTACATACGGCCAATCTGTAAAAGAGAAAGACCGTCCTCGAAACGGTAATCACCGAAATATCTTTTGTCGAGATGATAATTTGAAGGCATTTTGATCACCAATAAAATTATAAAGTCTAAAACCCCTTCCGTCAACAAAAATATTAAAAAATGATATGTTTTCGATATACTTTTAACATTTTAATATTATATCGGTGAATATATAATGAAATCAAACGAAGCCTTCGTTTAAACACTAAGTAAAGTGAGGATCATTTATGAAAACAATTGCTGTTGTAGGTTGCGGACGTATCGCACAGAATGCGCATTTTCCCGCATTTGAACAAATGAAAACCGTAAAGGTTAAATATGCCTGCGATCTCATAATCGAAAAGGCGCAGGCCATTAAGGAAAAATATTCCTTTGTTGAAAACGTGATCGAAGACTATAAAATTGCCCTTGCCGACCCCGAGGTCGAGGTGGTCTACGTGCTTACCCCCAACAAGGCTCACTATACCGTTACTATGGATGCTCTAAAAGCAGGAAAGCACGTTTTCTGCGAAAAGCCCATCGCTACGAGCTACGCCCTTGCCTGCGAGATGGCCGAAGAGGCTAAAAAGCAGGGCAAAATGCTTAACATCGGCGTTTGCAACCGCTTTAACAAGTCGGTTCAGATGCTTCGTGAGCTTAACGAGCAGGGCCGTTTCGGAAATATCTATCACGTTTACTGCTCCTTCCGCTCCTTCCGTTCTATCCCCGGTCTCGGCGGTGCCTTCACCGATAAGAGAGAGTCGGGCGGCGGCGTTCTTATCGACTGGGGTGTTCACTATCTTGACCTCATTCTCTACATTCTCGGCGGCGTAAAGCTTAAGACCGTTACCTGCGACGCATACTGCGAAATGGCAAAGGATATGAAGTCTTATAAGTACAAGTATATGTGGGCTGAGGATACCAAGGATATCGAAAACGGAGTTAACGACGTTGACGACTATATTTCGGGTCATATCCGTACCGACAAGGCCTCAATCTCCTTTAACGGAGCATGGGCTCAGAATATAAACAAAAACGATACCTATATCGACTTCTTGGGCGATAAGGCAGGTGCCCGTCTTGCCTACGGCGGAAAGTTCGAGATCTACGATGGCGAGACCCTCGAGACCATCGCTCCCGAATACGATATTCCCAATCAGTATTACTGTGAAAACGTTGGCTTTATGGAGTCCATCGACTCGGGCGTTAAGAATCAGTGCTATATCGACGAGATCTTAGAGAGCGCCAAGCTTCTCGACTATCTCTACCGTTCTTCGGAGAAAAAGCAGGAGATATCGTTCTAATGAAAAAAATCGGGTTTGTAGACCTTTATATAAGCGAATGGCACGCCAATAACTATCCCGCCTGGATAGACGAGGCGGCTAAAAAGCTCGGTCTCGACTATAAGGTAGCCTATGCCTGGGCAAAGGAATACGTTTCCCCCGTCGACGGAAGAAACACCGACGAGTGGTGCAAGGAATTCGGAATCGAGAAATGCGAAACGGTAGAGGAGCTTTGCGAAAAGAGCGATGTTATCGTCCTTCTTGCTCCTTCGAACCCCGAGGCGCATCTTGAGCTTGCCGAAAAGGTTCTTCCCTTCGGAAAGCCTACCTATATCGACAAGACCTTTGCCCCCGACCTCGCTACGGCCAAGAAGATCTTCGAGCTTGGTAAAAAATACGGCGCGCCCTTCTTTTCTACCTCTGCTCTCCGCTATGCGGCCGAGCTTAAGGAGTTTAAAAGGGTTAAAAACCTGTTTTTGACAGGTGGCGGCCGAAGCCTCGACGAATATATAATTCACCCCGTAGAAATGGCAATTTCCCTCTTTGGCGGCGCCTTCGATAGGGTAAAATGCGAGCCTATGGGTCAGCAGGTCTATATTAAGGCCGAGGGAAAGGATAATCAGCTTATTATTATGTTTTCTCCCGCCTTTGGCTATAGCCTGAGCGGCGAGTTTTCCGACGGAAGCGTAAAAAAGCAGGACGTTTCGGGCAGCTTTTTCCAAAACCTTATTGAGGATATCCTGCTCTTCTTCGAAAACGGAAACCTGCCCTTTGACAGCGCCGAAACCTTAGAGGTAATGCGCCTTCGCGACGGTATCCTTGCCGCCGAAAAAAGCCCTGATACCTGGGTCGAAATATAGGAGGAGCTTATGAAAATAGGAGTTATAACCGACTGTTTAAAAATAGGTCATTTAGCCGCCATAAAAAAGGCCGGCGAGCTGGGCTTTTCGGGAGTTCAGATATACGCTACCACGGGAGACTTTTCTCCCTGGACCTTATCGGACGAAAAAAAGTCTGAATATAAAAAGGCGCTTTTAGACGCAGACCTCGAAATATCTGCCCTTTGCGGCGATATGGGCGGTCACGGCTTTCAGAACGCCGACGAGGTCCCCGAAAGAATCGAAAAGACCAAGACTATCGTCGACCTTGCGGTAGAGTTCGGAGCCTCGGTGGTTACGACCCATATCGGGGTTATCCCAGCCGATAAAAAGCATCCCCGCTATAAGGTAATGCTGGATGCCCTTACGGAATGCGGCCTTTACGCAAAGGAAAAGGGGGTTACCCTCGCAATAGAGACCGGCCCCGAAAAGGCCGCTGTTTTAAAGATGTTCCTTGACGATACAAAGGGCGGCGTAGGCGTCAATCTCGACCCCGCAAACTTCGTTATGGTAACGGGTCAGGACCCCGTAGAGGCGGTCGAGCTTTTAGGCGATTATATCGTTCATACCCACGTTAAGGACGGTATTATGCTTAAAAAGACCGACCCCGAAATAATCTACGAGCATTTTGCAACCGGCGGCATCGAAGCCCTTAACGTTGCCGACTATTTTATCGAAACTCCCCTCGGTGAGGGAAATGTAGATTTCCCCGCCTATATTGCCGCTCTTAAAAAGGTCGGCTTCGACGGTTATCTTACCGTAGAGCGTGAGGCAGGGGACGACCCCGTTGCCGACATAAAGCTCGCCTTCGACACCGTCTCAAAGCTTATCTAACAAAAAAACACAGGACGATCAGGCTATCGTCCTGTGTTTTTTCTGTATTTAAGGGGAGAAAGTTCGTATTTTTTCGAAAATTCCTTAAAAAATTTCGTGCGGTTGGAAAATCCGACCTCAAGGCAGATGTCGCTGACGCTGAGCTCGGTCTCTTTAAGGAGCCTTGCCGCAAGCTCTAATCTGCAGGAGATTACGTATTCGGTAAAGGTCTGCCCCGTTTTTGCCTTAAAAAGTCGCGAAAAATAGGTCGGATTATAATGATTATCGGCCGCCAGCTTTTCAATGCTTATATGCTGGGTACAGTTTAGCCTGATACTGTCTAAAAGGCGGTCGCCGATGCCGTCGTTTTTTCTTATGGGGAGCGACATTTTTCTGAAGGTGAAGGTAAGAAGGGCATTAAATGCCGAACGAAGCATAACCTCTTTGCCCGCCTCGTCGGCCTTCTGCTCGGATATCGCAAGGTCGATAAGAGCCTCAAACCTACCGCATTCCTCTGGGCTTAAGTGCGCCAGCAGGCTCGTTCGGTCGACCTTTTCTTTGAGTTCTCTGAAATCCTCGAGTTCTAAAAGAGAAAAGGCGTTATCGGTACCGAGAAGGGCGGAGTTTATAAACTCGGGCTTTAGGATTATATTTGCGTAGGAAAAACGCTTCGAGCAGGTGAAGCTGTGACTGCTGCCCAGATTTATAAAAAGCAGGTCGCCTGCCGAGGCGGTGTATTCGGTTCCGTCCACGATCTGCAGACTGCTTCCCGAAAAAACGTAAACTATCTCTAAAAAGTCGTGGGTGTGAGTGGTGGTAGTCCGACCGTCGCTTAGCGTGATAAAACAGCCTTCGTCGGTGTAATAATGATTATTCTCAAAGTTCAGCGCCATAAGTGTCTCCTTTGCGTTCTGCTCTGTACTGAGCAGGGGTGACCGCGACCTCCCGCATAAAAATTCGGTTAAAATAGGTGACGTTGTTAAAGCCTACCATACCCGCAATTTCCGATATTTTAAGATTTGTAGAGGCAAGCTTTTCTTTGGCCGAGGATATTCTTAAACGGTTGGTATATTCCTTGACCGTAAGGCCTGTATGCTCCTTGAATTTTCTTCCGAGATACTTTTCGTTATATCCGAAAAAGTCGGCCGTCTCCCTCAGAGAAAAATCGTAGTAGAGATTTTCTCTTATGTAGCTTTTAATGTTTTCGATAAGACTGCTTCGGTCCCCTGAGCTTCCGTCTCCGAATTTTTCAAGAAGCCTTAAAATATGATCCTCTAAAATATCCGCCGTGATTTTACAGTCCTCTTCGGTAAAATCCGTCTCTAAAGTATCGATCAGCTCCTCTGAAAATTTGCTGTGAAGGATTCGGTCGAATTCGCCGACCCCGCTTCTTATATGTCCGATAAAAATTACACAGACCGCCTCTCCGTCACGCACAACGGGGTGACAGTATTCGTAAATTCCGTTTACACAGTGCCCGAAAAGCGGTTTTTTCGTCCTGACGACCCGCCTCAGCACCGTATTTCTGCATCTTATACAGGTAAGAAGCTCCTTATAGGAGGACTTTGCGGTGTCGCATATTTCGGTAGAGTGAATACGGCTTCCGTGAGGTAGGGCGGTCATTGCATTTCCGTGTTTCCCTAAAAACACCACCGAAATATGAAGCTTAGTGCCTTTGGTCAGGATGTTCAGCATATCCTTAAGATTTCTCTGCATAATTTCACCAAACTATCAAGATTTTATGTTATTTTATCATATAAATATCTTTTGTTCAATAAAAAGGTTTATTATGTTATAGAAAAGTGCTTTAAAAAGTTATATAATCGTGTCAGAGGTGATATTATGACCAAAAAATACGATTTAGTAATTGTGGGCGGAGGCTTTGCAGGAGTTGCCGCCGCTATAGAAGCGGCCCGAGGCGGCCTTAAGGCTATTATCGTCGAGAAATACAACTGCCTCGGCGGCGCGGCAATGAACTGCCTCGTTATGCCCTTTATGCATTACGATACTAATTTAAACGGTGAAAGGATAAAGCTTGCGGGCGGGATCTTCAACGAGATAACCGACCGTGTCTGCGGTCCTACGAGCGGTGAGAGCCTTTACTTTGACGAGGAAATAATGAAGTTAGAGCTTAACCGTATGTGTATCGAAAACGGGGTCGACCTCCTCTTTAATACTACCGTAACCGAGGCTAAAACCGAAAACGGAGTTATAAGCTCGGTGGTGGGCTGGGGAAAATCTGCCCGTGTCGAGCTCTTTGCCGACAATTTCGTCGATGCTACGGGGGATGCTGAGCTTTCTGTCCTTGCAGGCTGTGAAACGAGGCTTGGAAGAGAGAAGGACAACCTCTGTCAGCCTATGACCCTCTGCTTTAGAATGAACGGTGTGGATAAGGAGCTTTTCTTTAAAACGAGAAACGAGATAAATCCCCTCTATATCGAATATCAGAAGCAGGGAAAAATTAAAAATCCCCGCGAGGACGTCCTCATTTTCAACACTCTGCAGGATAACGTGCTTCATTTTAACACTACCCGAGTTGTAAAACTGAATCCTACCGACCCCTTCGACGTGACCCGCGCCGAAATAGAGGCCCGTGAGCAGGTTTTCGAGGTCTACGAGTTTTTAAAAGAGAATTTCGAAGCCTTTAAAAATGCCAAGGTGCTTTCCACCGCCCTTCAGATAGGCATCCGCGAAAGCCGTAAGGTGGTAGGGGAATATACCCTGACGAAGGAGGACCTGCTTTCCCTTGCCCGTTTCGAGGACGGAGTAGTTACCGCAAACTACGATATCGATATTCATTCTCCCGACGGCACGGGAACCTCTCATCATTATTTTGCCCCCGGCGAGTGGTACGAGATACCCTACCGCTGCCTTATTCCGAGGGACGCTAAAAACCTCCTTGTGGCGGGCCGCTGTATTTCGGCAACCCACGAGGCGCAGGCCTCCCTAAGAATTATGCCCTACTGCTCTGCCCTCGGTCAGGTAGCAGGCGCCGCTATCGCTCAAGCGGTCAGAAGCGGAAAGACCCTTCGCACCATCGATGTCGCCGCTCTCCGCGAACAGCTCAGAAACGAAGGCTTCATATTATAGGGACGAGGGCCTTTGGCCGCAGTGGTCAGTGATCAGTGGTCAGTGGTCAGAAAAGAGTAACGCCTTTGAAGTAGGGAAAGGGGAAACGGGAAATGGGAAAGGCAAGCGGTGGATGAGTAGAAACCTATATTGCTCATCTAAACGGAACTACGTCTAAGCCTAAATTGTAAAACGGCTACGCACAAATTATACCGTGCGTAGCCGTTTCATTTTACTTATTTATGATCTCATCCGCCATCTTGTAGGTTATGCGGTAGATCTCGTCGAAAAGCTCTGCGGAGAAATCGTGAATGCGGTTAAGCTCCAGAGAGAAAACTCCCTTGTAGCCTATCTCGTGAAGGGCGTCTCTGACCGCCTTCCAGTCGGTACAGCCGATTCCGGGGAGGTTGTGCTGATCGGCGTTACCGTAGGTGTCGTGAACGTGAAGCACCTTTATAAGGTCGCCCACCTCTTTTATCTGCTCGCCGATCTCCTTACCACATCGGAAAGCCATGGTGTGACCCGTGTCGAAGCACATTCCGAGATTCGGGTGGTTGACCCTTCTTACAACCTCTGCGACCTCGTGGGGATGTGAGATCGAAAATCCGATGCAGGGCATATTCTCATAGCATATCGTTAGGTTATAATCCTTTGCATATTCGGCAAGCTCGGTCAGTAGCGTAACGTTTTGCTCGAAGGTGTCCTTTGCAATCTCACAACCGCGGTCACTCCAGCCGTTTACCATAAGGGGATGAACGACGAGAAAACGGATGTCGGCGGCGCCGCAAAGACGGGTGCATCGCTTAATTCCCTCCATCAGCTTGGTGCGCTGTTCATCGGTGTAGGGATCTCCCTGAGCGATTACGGGAGCGTGAGCCTGATGAAGAACCATTCCCGACCTTTCGGCAAGCTCCTTTTCGTATAAAACGAGGGCCTTTGCATCCTCTTCGGGAAGGGTCATGGTAGGAGCGCTGAAATCTCCCAAAGAACTAAAGTCAATGTGGGTGAAGCCGAAGCCCGCCAGCTTTTCGTAGGTCTTTTCTCCCCAGCGTTTGCCGAAGTGGGAATACTCGTTTGCGTTTGCAGAAACTCCAATGTTCATATCATATCTCCTTTAACTGAATACCTGAGCTAAGGCAACTATTACGGGCATAGTTACGATCGACAGAAGGGTCGTAAAGGCCACGAGGTTTACCGATGTGTTGATATCGTTATCATATTTAATGGCAAAAACGGTGGTGACCGCCGCAACAGGTGCACTGGAGGCGACGACGAGAGAAACGAGAATATCTCCCCTGATGCCGCAAAGCAGAAGCACGAAGAGGGATGCCAGCGGTACCGCGATAAGCCTCAGAGCCGCCACCAGGTAGGTGCTGGCCGATTTAAGGGAGGCTATGATATTACTGTTTGCGAGGTTAAAGCCGATAACCATCATGGCGATAGGGGTGTTGAGATTTGCCATATAGCCGAGGGTGGTATGCACGGGGGGCAGATATTTTGCCACGGGGACCGAGCCAAGGAAGATTATAAGTCCTACCGTAACGGCAATGAGTCCGGGGTTAAAAATAAGGGTTTTAACCGACAAATTTTTAATGCTTCCGCTACTGCAGATAACTCCGTAGGTCCAGACTAAAAGGTTAAATACTCCAACGCAGACCGCGCCGTAGAAAACGCCTTCCTCCCCGAGGACCGCCTCCTGAAGCGGAATTCCCATATAGCCTACGTTTGAAAAAACGAGGCCGAAGCGAAGGACACGCATCTTCTTTTCGTCCTTGCCTCTGAAAATTAGGTGAACGAGGGCGATAGTGGCCGCCATTATGGCAAAGAACGAGACAAAGCAGATTATAAGTCCGTTAAGGTGCTGCTTATCACATTCCATATTCGAAAAGGAATTGATTATAAGGCAGGGGGTAACAAAATAAAGCACCACGTCACTCATAACCTTAGAGCCGTCAAGGGTTATGAGCTTCGTTTTATTGCCGATAAAGCCCAATCCCATAAGGATAAAGAGGACGACCACCTGCAAAAATACCGTATAAAAATTCGAAAAAAACTGTTCCATTTTTTATTTTACCGAATTACAGAAGCGGATAAATGCCGCCTTGCCTTCTTCGTTTCTCTTGTAAACGCCTGCGTGCTCTAAAACCTTTGCAAATACCTTTCCGACCTCGGCCTTTAAGATATCGTCGACGTTTTCGGCGGTTATATCGTAGCTGTCCTTAAACTCCTCGACCCAGTCGGCGTGAGAAGCGGTAAGCTCGTTTGCTCTGAGGTCTTCGCCCTTAACGATAGCCTCGGCGAGGGCGGCAAGCTCGGTCTTAAGACGGGCGGGAAGGACCGCAAGACCCATAACCTCGATAAGTCCGATGTTTTCCTTCTTGATGTGGTGAAGCTCGGCGTGGGGATGATAAACGCCCATAGGATGCTCCTCGGTAGTGATGTTGTTTCGAAGAACGAGATCGAGCTCGAAATTGTCGCCGTTCTTTCTTGCAATAGGAGTAATTGTGTTATGGGGCTCGCCGTCGGTCTCGGCAAAGATAAAGGCGCTTTCGTCGGTGTAGCTTCTCCAGGCGGCAAGGATCTTATCCGCAAGGGCGCAGATGCGGTCGGTGTCGGGCGCGGAAAGACGAATTACCGACATGGGCCATTTAACGATACCTGCATTTACGTCCTCGAAGCCCTCGAAGGAAAGGGAAGTCTCAACGGGAGCCTTTGCCATGGCGAAGGTGTAGTGACCGCCCTGAAAATGGTCGTGGGTGAGGATCGAACCGCCGACGATGGGCAGATCGGCATTGGAGCCGACGAAATAGTGGGGGAAGGACTTAACGAAGCTGAGAAGCTTTCTGAAGGTGTCGGGGTTGATGGACATAGGGTTATGTCCTGCGTCGAAAACGATGCAGTGCTCGTTATAGTAAACGTAAGGGGAATACTGCATCATCCAGTCCTTGCCGTTTACCTTAACGGGAATAATTCTGTGATTCTGACGGGCGGGGTGATTAACTCTTCCCGAGTATCCCTCGTTTTCTTTACAAAGCTGGCATTTAGGATAGCCGGCCTGAGGAAGATTTTTTGCCGCCGCAATAGCCTTGGGGTCCTTTTCGGGCTTGGACAGGTTTACGGTGATGTCGATATCGCCGTACTCGGTAGCGGTGACCCACTTCATATCCTTGGCGATACGGTAGCGGCGTATGTAATCGGTATCACAGCTAAGCTTATAATACCAGTCGGTAGCCTTAACGGGGTCCTCCTCGTAAAGCTCCTTAAAGGTCTTTCTTATATAAGAAGGACGGGGAGTTAAAATTCCCATAAGCTTAGTGTCGAAAAGGTCGCGATAGACTGCGCTGTCCTCAATAATGCCTGCCTCGACGGCATAGTCTAAAATTCCCTTTAAAATGTCCTCAAGCTCGGCTTCGGGAACCTGCTTGGGCTCGATGTAGTCGGTAAGGGAAAGGGCCTCCAAAAGGTTATTGGTTATACATATCTTATCGTCTTCCTCGATAAGACCGGTTTTAAGTCCGTAGCTTACAAGCTGTGCGATTTTAGTGTTTATCATAATATCCCCCTGTAAAGTTTACACATTTATTCAATTATATATCTAAACAGACCCTAAGTCAATTGGTACTTTCTCATAAATTAGAGTTGCAAATAAGCCCTTGGGGTGATATAATCTGGACAAGGAGTGATAGGAATGAAAAAGAATTGTATCAAGATGCTCAGCACAATACTGAGTGCTCTGGTGTTTGCCTCTACGGGGCTTATGACCCTTGGCCCGACCGCCGCCGCAGGCGGTAAAAACCGTCCCGTAAAAATACTTGCCATCGGAAACAGCTATTCCAACAATGCTACCGAATACGTTTCCCGAATAGCCGCAAGTATGGGGCTCAACATAACCGCCGCAAGCCTTTATCAGCCGGGCTGTCCCCTTAAGCGTCACGTAGCCTATTACGAGGCCTACCGCGATTTGGGTAAAGATGCCTACTATTCCTCAGCTAATGAGAACAAGTACGAAAGCCTCTACATAAACGGAGTTAGGCAGAGCGGAAAAGCTTCTATTCAGGAGGCTATTGCTCATACCGACTGGGATTATATCACTATTCAGCAGATGCCCGACTACTGCGACGATATAACCTCCTACTACACCGAGCAAAACCCCTATATAACCAAGCTTTACGACTACGTTTTGGACGAGCTTAAGAAAAACGGTAACAAAAAGTGTGAGATCCTTATTCATCAGGGTTGGTCATTTTCTCACGCTATGTCCATCGACCACGCCTATAAGTATTATCCCGTCGACTACGAAAACACCAAGGATTTTTTCGCTAAGATCGAATCGACCGTAAACGAGGCCGCAGGCATCCTTAAAACCCACGCAGGACTTAAAAAAGCTCCCGAGATCGTACCTTCGGGTAAGGCGGTTCAGCTTGCCAAGGACGAATTCGGCTTCGGCGATACCTTCGGAGCCCCCGATTCGATGTATGCCGACTTTATAAGTCATTTAAGTCATAACGGACAATATCTTGCGGCCTGTGTCTGGATAGAGACCTTCGCCAAAAAGGCAGGCCTTGCAACTACCGACGTAAGAAAGGCGACCTTTATTCCCGTGGGAACCGACGTAACCGCCGACCGTGCCGCCGCGCTTCGCTCCTGTGCGCACGAAGCGGTAACGGGTGAAGCCGATACTGTTTACGGAAAATGGCGCGCCGTACCTTTCGGTGACGGAGTTATGGTGACGAACTATACCGGAAAGGTCCCGAAGGGCGGAAAGCTTCTTGTACCTGCCCGACTTTCGGGTAAAAAGGTCTACGGAGTAAGCGAAAACGCCTTTAAATACGTGGAGGGAATAACCTCGGTTACTATCGAGGAGGATAAGACCCCCTCCTCCAAGCCCTCTTCCTCCGAGTTAACCTCGTCGACAGAGAGCGAAAAGGAGCCCTCAAGCTCGGTAGCTTCCGATTCCGAGCCCGAAAGCTCCGATCAGACCGTCGGCACCGATTCCGAAAACAGCGAGACCGACGGAAACGGCGGCAGCGGCGGCTTCCCCTGGCCCTTCGTGATCCTCGGCGCCGCTATCCTTCTCGCCGTAGCGGGAGCCGTGGTATTCTTAATCCTCAAGTCGAAGAAATAGCTTTTGGCGGCTATAAAACAAAAATCTCCCCGTAATTTTTCTTAATGCTTGCCAACGGGGAAGAAATGTGTTATAATACTATGGTAACAGACATTTTAAAGTGTCAACAAGGAGGAAATACTATGAAAAGAATTATATCGTTACTCTTAGCCGTACTGCTTCTCGCCGCTATGTTCTGCGGTTGTAGCGGTTCGGGAAAAACCGACGCCCCTTCAAGCACCCCCGACGCCTCTTCTGCTCCCGATACCTCCGAGCCCGAGGATACCGAGCCTGAGGTAGTCGTTCCCACCGAGCACTTTACCGACCTCGAAACCTTCGCAGGTGCTGATGCCTTACTTGGTCAGAATTTTGAAAAGGTTGCCTTCTGGAAGCAGAATATCAAAGGAACCAAGGCTGACATAGAAAAGGGCTCCGACCCCTTCAACTCCTGGCGTACTCTTACCATGACCTTTGAGGGTACCGCTCCCAAGCTTTTAGGCCTCGACGTTCCCGTCGATTCTATCGTTGCGACCGCTTTCGGAAGCCCCGTCGAGGCTATTAACGCTATCGAGATCACCTTCGCAGGTCTTAGCGATGAAGATAAGGCTTTCCTTATGCAGGAAGCCGACAAGCTCGACTCCGCATCGGTCAGAGCTACTTCCGACAAGTACACCGTGATATTTAAGCGGTAATCCTTAAAAACCCCCGACTCGTACAGGCTACACCCGTACGAGTCGGGGGTTTTGTTTACAAAATATACAAAATAAAGACGGTAGTGGATGGATTCCGTGGTTCTTTCGGTTTATAATAAAAGGATGTGTTTTTTGAAAGAACTTAAATTCGAAGAACCGACCCCGAAGCAGAAGCTTGGTATGACATTTACGGCCTATGCCAACGGGTTCTATGCCCTTGTCCCTGCGGCCTTCGGTCGCTATAGCTCTATCTTTATCGGTTTTCTCTTTTTATAATAATAAATTCTTTCAAACCCGAGCTCTTTAAGGGTCGCCATAGCTTCACTAAAGTAACAGCAGGCGTTCTCGGCAACGTGAGCGTCCGAGCCCAAGGTGATAAGCTCTCCGCCAAGCTCCTTATACCTCTTTATAATATCGGTATAGGGCATAAAATCACCGAGAAGGCTAAAGGACGAAGTGTTTACCTCGAGAGCGATGCCTTTTTCGATGACCGTTCTTAAAATAAGGTCTATCTTATCCTCAAAGCCGTCGAGGGTAAAATTCTTTTTAAATTTTCCGTTTATGTATCTGAGCGGGCAGGTAAGGTGGGCGAGAATGTCGAAATCGGTCTCCTCTAAAAGGACCAAGACATCGCTGAAATATTTGTTCATATATTCGGTGATGTAGCTTTCGTCTGCGCCGGTAAAATCGTCCCAGGAATAGGGTATTGGATCCTTCTCCCGCCTTACGGTGTGAACCGAGCCGACGACCACGTCAAAATCGGCAAGGGTATATACCTTTTCGGCGATTTCGGGGCACCAGAAGCCCTCGCTTATCTCAAAGCCCTTTAAAAGAAGGGCTTTATCTCCGTACTTTTCGTTTAATCGGTCGACCTCCTCGGCCGATTCTTTTATAGGGGTAAAAATGTCGTAGCGGTCGAAGAACCAGGTATCAAAATGGTTGGTCACCGCCATTATGGGACAGCCCTTTTCAAGATGAGCCGAAAGCATATCCTCTATAGGACACTGTGAGTCGTGGGAATGAAGCGAATGGGTGTGCATATCGGCGAATATTGGTTTTTGCATTATAATATCATCTCCAAATCGGTAAATATTATAGTATAAAAATCTTAAAAAATCAATATCAGTTTACAAAAGTGCACTAAAATTATGCAATCGGTAAGATACTCCACGGCGACGCCTTTTCGGATGTCTGCTTTGATGTGCTGTCTATGAGATACCTCGGGTATTTCAACATACCCGACAAAGCGGTAAGGGATAACGATTCTCTGTGTTCTGCTTTTGTCGGTGCCACAGCTTGAATTGCAGATAAAAACAAATAAACTTAATACGCCGAGAGCTTGGAAAAATACCAAACACTCGGCGTTTGTAACGTTAGGTCTATCTTCGTAATTCACAATAACAAAGCCAATTATTTTTGAAAACTCAACTTAAAGCAAAGCTTGCCGTTTTCAAAGCACATACTGTGCTCTGTGGCAATGAATCCCGGCACAAGGTTAAATATCTCCCGTGTTTTATCTCGCGAGGCGGTCGTGATTTTTGCGGCATCACCGATAAGCGGAGCAATAAATACACAGCCCTTATCGGCACTTGCAAGCTCCGCGTCAATTGTAACACAGTCGCTTTCAAAGGTGTATTTAAGTAGATACTTCGCTCCCGTTTTTTTACGGCCTTCAAGGTTAGTAAGTGTTCCCTGCGCTGTTACTGTAATAACGCTTTCGTTCTTGCGCGCTGTAAGCTCGGCGGTCGTGTCTAATGCAGATGTATAAATGCCGCTTTCGTCGGAGCACTCAATTCTGAATGTTAGCGGTGCGTGTTGTTCGAGATTTAAAGTTAGCTGCTGGTTAAGCGGCTCTGCCGTGCGGTAAAAACTAAGAGATGCAGCCGTAGCAACCCCATACTTTCTGCTGAAAAGCAGTGACATTGTACCGCCTGTCGCATGACCTCTGCCGGCAACAAAACTATTTTCTCCGAAATCATACGCAGTTATATCAGCAATGAGATCACCGCTGTTTATGCGATATGTTGCAATTTCGGGATAATATTTTATACTGCTGCAAGGCTTATCAAGCGGCAGCTCACCGCCGTTATCTTTTGGCTTTATACCGAGCACTAAGGCATCCGCAAGTCCTAAAGCGTGGCAAAAGGTATGATGAACGCATGCTCTCTCTCCCCATTTGTAGTAATCCGGTCCGCCGTACAAAAGTCCGTCGTGAGTGCATCTCTCAAGTAAATCTATATTTCTCAGTGCTGCGGTTTCAAATTGCGGGTCACGGTCTTTCATTCGGTAATAAGCGGCGGCGGCACCGTCTGAGGTCCTGCTGCCCCAATAAGTCCACTTGTAGTTACGGCATCCAAAACTATTGTCCCACGCACCGTCCGGCAACATAAAATCAAGCTGTGCCGTTAGCAGTTTTTGCACTTTAGCGATTTTTTCCTCATCACCTAAAATCAAAGCTGCATCTAAAAGTGCCGGCACGCTCTCTTCAACATTATATCCGATATCGACCGCGGTGCAGCCACGTCTTGAAACATAATTACGAGGGAACATCTCGCCGAATAGCAACCCGTTCTCCGTTATGAATTCCAAACAATAATTAAGCAAATCCTCAGAGATTTTCCTGTATTTCTCATTTCCGAAATACTGCCATGCCAGCGCCATTGCACCCGAGTTTGCAGCAATATAGTTGATATTGCATACAAAATCAACTGTTAAATTTTTTAAAAGCCACTCGCACATACTCTTGCAGCGTTTTTCAACCTCCGCCGCTCGATTTCCTAATTGCTCTTTAAAATTTATCAGTGTTTTCAAGTACCCGATCGCCGAAAAAACAGTAATTCCGCGCCACTCGTTGTTGCCGTCATTATAAACCGAATAGTCTCTCAGCAAGACATTTTTTTGCCAATCAAAAACACCGAAGGCACAGGTTCTGTATTTTTCATCTTGTGTTTCGTTAAACATATACATCATCGGAAACATCGCATTATCACACCTACCGTGTATGTTTTTACAGGCAGGGCAAACGAATGCACCGTTAAGTGTACTGTCGGCAAGCTCTTTAATTTGATATTCAATGAGCCCGTCACACCAGCTTTTAAGCAAGCTAACATATCTGTTCAAAACCAACACTCCTTTCGTTTCTATTATAACTTAACGCAACATATTGTCAATGATGTTTCCTGAAGAGCCATATCATTCTGTAAAAACAGCTTTTAAAAAAGCTTGCTAATATTTAAAGTTGTTTGTTATAATGAAGATTGTGATTTTGAACGAAAGCTGTAAATAAAGGGTAGGGAATGTAAAACCGGTTTTACA
>SFWF01000013.1 GCA_004560045.1 bacterium
AAACGCAATCCTTACACTGTGTTTGAGAGCACTCGCAGCTTCTTCACCAACACCATCCGTCCGCTGCAGTTGCAACCCATCTCGCAAGAGCAGATTGTGGAGAATATTGTGGAGACCTACAAGCGTTTGTATGACCGTTATGAGGCAGACAAGCATCTTATCCCCGAGGGCAACCTTATAGAGCTCAAATTTGAGGATTTCGAGCACAACGCTTTTGACATCACCAAAGACATTTACTCCCGACTAAATCTCAAGGGGTTCGACGAAGCTGAAGCCCACATTAAGGCTTATCTCGACAAGAAGAAAGGTTATAAGAAAAACAAATATAGCTACGAGCCCGAAACGGTAAAGATTGTGGAGGAAAATTGGGGAAAAGCCCTCCAAGAGTGGGGCTATTCCTTGTAAAATGGAACGCATATATTTATGGAAAAGCGGCAGACTTTAAGTTTGTCGCTTTTTTAATGCTTATTAACAGTATGTCAAATTATACATACAATTCGTAAATGTTACAAAAAAATCGGAAATCAAAGCAAAAATCTATAGAATAATGGCTACGCGTTACCGACGAGGTTTGTGCGTAGCCGTTTTTGGAGAGATTAAGGCTCAAAATCTTGTCGGTGTAAAGGATATCTACACCGTTACCGAAGAGAAATTTGAAGCGGACCCGATATAAATATTTGGATATAAACGAAAAGAGCACTCGTATCGAGTGCTCTTTTCGTTCGAAAGGATATATGAATCGGGTAAAGGTTTAATTATTCGGCTTTGCCGTAGGTTGCGGATTTTACTATATTCTTAACACAGCCTTCGTTGGAATCTACATTGTTGAGCTTGCCCGAAAGGTCGCTTCGCTCGATTCCGCGGTACTTCATAAGCTCGGTAATAGAGCAGAAACGGTAGCCTGCGTCGTAGAAGTCCTCGAGGGTCGCGGCAAGTCCGTTGTAGGTTGTATCCTGAGTAATGTGTCCGAGGATAACGTCGCCGTCGATCCAGGTTCCGACGCCGTTCTTAAGAACCTTAAGTCTTGCGGCCTCGTCGTAGGCACTTGACCAGTCGTAGGTGTTCTGAGAAAGCCAGATAACAGGAAGATTATCCTCAGCGCATACCCTAAACATAGTGTCGGTGGTTCTTATCTGCGGAGGTCTGTAGAGAGATACATCGTAGGGTGTGACTCCGTCGGCCATAGTCAGATTAGCTTCAAGAAGGGCCGTAAAGTCGGTTATCTGAGCTTTAAGCTGATCGTAGGTGAACTCGGTATAGGTTCCTGCTGCAGTTGAGCCGGTCCATGCATCGGCGTGAGTCATACTGTGGTTACCGATATCCCAGCCGTTATTTATAGCGTTCTGCAGAGATTCATAGCCGTTATTTTTACAGGCGGTTCCCGTTACGAACAGTGTGGCAGAGCCCTTATATTTCGCGAAAAGCTCGACCATTCGGTTGTCCTTCGCGGGAAGGGGACCGTCGTCAAAGGTGAAGGCTAAAAGCTTATAATCTTCGGGGTGAGTCTTCCAGGAGTCGAGATAGAGACGGTTTTGGGTATGTATCTCGGTGGTACCGTCGGCAAGGGTCTCTACCCAGCTTATATAGCAATGAACGGGAATGTTGTCGTAGTCTACTCTCTTATACTCGAAGAGCTCGGAGACGGTACAGAAGCGATAACCCTGCGCATAAAGCTGAGGCAGAGCGATCTCTAACGCCCTGGGGGTAACGTAGGTATTTGACGAGCTGTGTCCGCCGATTATGGCGCCGTCGGGAAGTCCACTTAGCAACACGTTTACGATGCCGTCAACGGTAGCGGTGCCGCCCGACCAGTCGGAGCCGAGATTTGTGTAGTGGCCGATAGCGGGCATATTAAGCTCTTCCAGATGCTCGTATATCTTCTCGCCGTAGGTATAGCCTGCGCCGCGCCAGAATTTGGGGGTAACACCGGTATACTCTTTAATAAGCTCGTTTGTGCCTTCGAATTCCTTTTTGAAATCCTCTTCGCTCATAGCGTCCATCGTGGCGGCAATACTATGAGTATAAGAATGATTTGCGATCTCGCTGCCCTTACTTAAAACGTAGCGGGCAACGTCGGGATCGTTAGCATGATCAAAGGATTTTCCGATGAAGAAGAAGGTGCCCGAGCCGTTATTTTCGGCAAGTATATCGGCAACCTGCATAGTGACCGAGGGACTGTAGTTATCGGGGCCGTCGTCAAAGGTAAAAGCTAAAAGCTTGAAGTCCTCGGGATGACTTCTCCAGTCTGCCCCTGCCTCGTCAATCTTTGCGCTAAGTTTAACCAGGTCGCAGATATCGGTTTTTTTATCACGGTTATAGTCGGTGTTCATATAGCTTTTTGCTCCTATAAGGGTTGCGCGAAGGGCAACCTCGTCAGACTCTTCGGTTCCCTTTCCGTTTTCGTCAACGTCTCCGATGGTAGTGCCGTAGCTTCTAAGCATAGGCGCGAGGACGCTATCCTTTACGGCATACCAAACGGTCTTATCGAGGCCTGCCATATTGGTGTCGTCAAGAGCGTTTTCGCCGGTGACCGCCTTAACTACGGTAACAGAGCCGGTAACCGTGCCAAGGGTGGAATCGGTGACCCATTCGGAGGGTGCTGACGTACTGTAGACGTTTGAAACTGTGAAATTACGGTACTTTCCGTGAATTCCCTGCGAGCTGCTGCAAAGGGGTGCACGGCCTACCGAGAAGCAACCGTTTAAGGTGAACTTAGAGTTATAAGAGGTTCCGATAAGACCCCAATAATGTCCGTTGTTTTTTTGAAGGCTTCCTGCGAAGCCGCAGTTAGTAAGTGTAGTGTTGCTCTGACCCTGAAGGTAGCCTATTAAGCCGCCTGCGGCAGAGGAGCCGTAGCCTCCGCTGTTTTCGCCGTATATGGAGGTGGTTTCATCCACCAAAATGTTTGTGAGGAGGACCTGCGCGGTAGTGACAGCCGAAATGGCGCCGACGAAACGACCCGAAGTAATGTAGGAATTTTTAACGGTCAGATTGCTTACAGAGCCCGATCTAAAGGTCGGAACAAGTCCTGCACCGGTGGTGTAGGTTCCGTATTTTTCGGCATCGTAGCCGCTTAGCGGACGGTAGTAGATTCCGTGAACGGCATAGCCGTTTCCGTCGATATGACCCGAGAAGGTAGACTCGGCTTCGGCAAAACCCTTATAAGCTTTTGCATCTACATTCAGCTTGGTCTCGAACCAGACATTGGGCTCGTAGCCATTGATAACCTCACCCGTCGACCAGTTGATGCCGTAGATATCGTTAAGATAGATGTCATTATTAAGCTTATAGTATTTTCCTCCGCCGAAGCTTCCGACACAGAGGCGAAGGTGACCCGCCTTTTCGATAATATAGGGGTCGTCGGCCGTACCCGTACCGTCTGCATAGCCTGCGCTTGCGGAATTTAAGGGGATGTTTTCGAACTCATCTACCTCGTCGAGGAAAAGCTTGAGGGTGGGATAGCCGTCCTCGGTGGTAACAAAGGCATCGCCTAAGTCTTTTAAAGCGGAGGCGGCTTTGATACCTTTAATGCTTTCGGCATCAGCGGTTTTAATCTGCTGACAATTTGTTAACTTTCCGTCGCGGGTAAGCCCGGTATCGCTTATTGCAAAGCAGTTTTCGATAACACCCGTACTCCAACCCCAGTTATCACCGATAAGAGCGTTTACGATATAGGTGTTGTACTGATCCTTGGGGTTGTCATCGTGGTGCTTAAGGGTTGCGAGAGAGTAGGAGTTTTTAAGAGTAAATACATAGGTATCTGTTTGTGAGCCGATAACTCCTCCACCGATCAATCCGCCGAGCTCGTCACCGTAAAGGTATACGCTGTCCCCTATGTAGCAAGAGTCGACCGATCCGTTAACCCAAGCGACGTGACCGATCAAAGCGGCAGTCATGAACGCCGCGTTAGCGGTAATATAAGAATCTTCAATTCCGATTCCGCTGATACTGAGGCCTTCGCCGGCTCTGGGGAAAAGGCCTCGAGACGATTGTGATGCGGTCTCAGAATAGTCGTTATAAAAAAGGCCGTGAACGACGTTACCGTTACCCTTAAAGGTTCCCTTGACGTTCTTATCCGTGTACCAGGTGTTGAGAGTCGAGAGGTCGGTGATCTCAGAGCCGTCGGAGGCCTTGGTCACGGTGGGAACACCGTCGGTTATCGACACCTTCATATCGTTAAGCCAGATATCGTTTAAAAGCTCGTATTTTCCGGTGGAAGAGCCTCCTGAATTTATGACCCAGGCAAGCTCGGAGGGCTTCGAAATATCGAGATAGCCGTCACCGTCGAGGTCGGCGGTGGGCTGAGTGGTGGTCTTGTCCCAATAGGTCACGGTCGTGACGGTTTCTGCGGAAACTATGGTCTGTGGAATCACCGAAGCAGACAGAACGAGGGTCAAAACCAACAAGAATACGGTAAGCTTTTTCATAACGATCTCCTTTATAAAAAATTTACGCCATATCATTATAAAACACAGGATAGACAAAAATCTCCGTTAAAAATATTATAAAAAACCTAAATGCAAATGTCAATTAAATTATTTTGCACTATTAAACACTTTTTTGCACTATTAAACAACCGAGACGCGAAGGTGATTCTTACGGTATTTCAAAAGGCTCCGCGCAGTACGGGTGCGCGCCATAGTGAGAAATTGCCCGAAAACGACGCTTTTTCCGCAATAATGCGTTAAAAAGTCACGGTACGCGTTAGCGTTACCGTGACTTTTTGCCTTTTCTTACATAAAAATCATCCGTTTTCGGGTGCGTAGCAGTTTTGTAGGTGTAAATTTGTTTCCAAAGCGAAGCTGAAAAACGCAGTAATACTGCCGTATTATAAGGCTTTTCAGCAAGATTTGGGGCAAATTTACCCGAAAAACCAAATTTTCACTATGGCGCACACCCGTGTTGGAGCCTTTTCTTATATTTCTGCGATTACGTCGACCTCGACGAGGACGTTTTTGGGGAGAGTTTTAACGGCGACGCAGGAGCGTGCGGGCTTTCCCACAAAATATTTACCGTAGACCTCGTTGAAGGCGGCGAAGTTTCCCATATCCGAAAGGAAGCAGACGGTTTTTACCGCCTTGGCAATATCGCTTCCTGCGGCTTTCAGTACCTCGCAGAGGTTTTTGCAGACCTGCTCGGTCTGAGCCTCTATTGTTTCGGCTTCGACCGCACCTGTTGCGGGATTTATGGCGATTTGACCCGAGGTGAAGACCAGGTTTCCGACCTTTACGGCCTGAGAGTAGGGCCCGATTGCCTCGGGGGCGTTTTTGGTATAGATTTTTTCACTCATTTTGGGTTCTCCTTTGACGGGAGGGACTTGCCCCTCCCCTACGAAATATCAATTTATTTTCATCAAATTCAAATGGCACGTCGAGGACGCCGTCCCATAAGGTATCCATAGGAATTTTATACGATTTTATAGCCGGCGGCGGTGAGGGCGTCGGTTATTTCTTTTATGTGGTCGAAATTACGGGTTTCGAGGACAATACGGAGGAAGCAACCGTTAATGTCGGAGCCCTCCCCTGCCCTTTCGTGGTGAACCGAGATAACGTTTCCGCCCTTATCGGCAATAATGTTGGAAACACCGCGGAGCTGACCCGGCTTATCCACAAGCTCAACGAGGAGGCTATGGTTTCTTCCCGAGCGGGAAAGACCGCGCTTTATAACACGGCTGAGGATCGTAACGTCGATATTACCGCCCGAAACGACACAGACGACTTTTTTGCCCTTTACGGGAACCTTATCGAACATTGCAGCGGCTACAGATACGGCACCTGCGCCCTCGGAGATCATCTTATGCTGTTCAATAAGGGTCAGAATTGCGGTGGCAATCTCGTCCTCGGTAACGGTTACGATCTCGTCGACGTATTCCTTTACGTAGTTGAAGGTATTTTCGCCCGGCTCCTTAACGGCAATACCGTCGGCGATGGTGGAAACGGAATCGAGACGCTCGATCTTTCCGTCTTTGACCGAATTATACATACTCGGAGCGCCTGCGGACTGAACACCGTAGACCTTGACATTCGGGTTTAACTTCTTTGCGGCAAGAGCAACACCCGAAATGAGTCCGCCGCCGCCGATGGGCACGATAATTGCGTCAACGTCGGGCATTTCGTTCATAATTTCAAGGCCTATCGTACCCTGACCTGCGATAACGTTTTCGGCATCGAAGGGATGAATAAAGGTATAGCCCATTTCGTCGCGGAGCTCTAAAGCCTTAGCATAGGCGTCGTCGTAGACACCCTCTACCATAACGACCTCGGCTCCGTAGCCCTTTGTGGCCTCGACCTTGGAGATAGGGGCGCCGTCGGGCAGGCAGATGACCGACTTTATACCGTATTTCGTAGCGGCAAGGGCAACACCCTGAGCGTGGTTTCCTGCAGAGCAGGCGATAACGCCCTTGGCCTTTTCCTCATCGGTTAGCTGAGATATCATATAACCCGAGCCTCTTACCTTAAAGGAGCCCGTAACCTGAAGATTTTCGGGCTTAAGGTAGATATCTACCTCGGGGTTTATTGCGGGGGCTTTGATAAGATCGGTATGCCTTACGACGTTTTTAAGCACGTGGGCGGCGTGATAGACCTTGTCGAGAGTAACCATATTGTTTGCTCCTTAAAAATAAAATAACGCCTCTATGAAAAACATAGAGGCGAAGAGTTTAAAATAAAATCTCCGTGGTACCACTCTAATTGTTGCACAGCAACCACTTTCGCGTACGTTATTATACGCTTTCCCTTTAACGCAGGTTTACGGATCGCTTACTCGTTTCCTTTCGGCTTTCGGCTCAAGGGTGATCTTTGTATTTTCGTCATATTGCCTTTCACCAAACGGCAACTCTCTGAAAATCGGTAAAATACAACCGTCCCTCTCAACGCTTTTGTGAGGTAATTATACCACTATTTTAAAATTTGTCAATAATTATTTAATGACGCGAACGCGGATGATTCCGTCAACGGCCATAAGCTTATCTTCAATTCCGTCGAATACGGTCTCGACATCGAGGAGAGAATAGGCGTAGTCGCCGCGGGAAGCATTCTGCATATTGTGAACGTTGATGTTCTGCTCGGCAAGAGCAGTAGTTATGGCAGAGATGATGCCGGGGATGTTCTTATGAAGCACGCATACACGGGCATCGCCGTTTCTTGCCATAGATACTGCGGGGAAGTTGACCGAGTTTACGATGTTACCGTTTTCGATATAGTCGATAAGCTCGTGAGCGGCCATATAAGCGCAGTTATCCTCGGATTCGGGGGTAGAAGCGCCGAGATGAGGAATAGCGGTAACATTTTCTACGCCGATCATTTCGTCGCTGGGGAAGTCGACAACGTAGGAAGCAACCTTACCGTTGCCGAGCGCCTCGATCATATCGTCGGAGTTTACGAGTTCGCCGCGAGCAAAGTTAAGGATACGAACACCGTCCTTCATCTGAGCAAAGGCATCCTTGTTTACAGAGCCCTTGGTGTCCTTGGTGCAGGGAATGTGGAGGGAGATGTAGTCGCAGTTTGCATAAAGCTCGGCAAGGTCGTCGCAGTATTTAACGGTAGAAGAAAGATTCCAGGCGTTTTTGATAGAGAGATAGGGGTCGTAGCCGTAAACCTTCATACCAAGCTTTTCGGCGGCATTGGCAACGAGAACACCGATAGCACCGAGGCCTACAACACCGAGGGTCTTGCCTAAAACTTCGGGTCCTACGAAGTTACCCTTGCCCTTTTCGACCATTTTTCCGACCTGATCGCCGTTGCCCTTAAGGGTCTTAGCCCAGTCGATAGCGGCGGCAATTTTACGGGAGGAAAGCATAAGTCCTGCGATAACGAGTTCCTTAACGGCGTTAGCGTTAGCACCGGGGGTATTGAAAACTACGATTCCCTCTTCGGCACAGCGGTCGCAGGGAATGTTGTTAACACCTGCGCCTGCTCTGGCGATAGCGAGAAGGGACTTATCGAACTCTACGTCGTGAAGAGCGGCAGAACGAACGATAGCGCCAACAGGAGCTTCGACCTCGTCGCCGATAGTATATTTCTTTGCGTCGAACTCGTCGGTTGCGACCGAAGAGATCTTGTTGTAAGTTTTAATGTTGTACATAACAGTACCTCCAAACAGTTTAGCGGCTTAAAGCCTATTGATATCATTATATTACGAATTTTTCAAAAGTCAATACGGTTTGTTAAAAGTTTGTCACATTTGCATACTTTTTGGCGAGTTCGGTAATACCTTTATAGTCAGAGTTTTGAAGCATTTTCTTATCTATTATATTCGAGCCTACTCCGAAGCCGCAAACACCTGCTTTAAGGTAGGTTTCCATATTGGTCTCGTCGATACCGCCTACCGCTAAAAGCTTTATATGAGACAGTGGCGCTTTTACCGCCTTTACGTAGTCGGGACCCATATTGGTTATGGGGAAAAGCTTAACGAAA
Organism: bacterium; assembly: GCA_004560045.1. GTDB lineage: Bacteria > Bacillota > Clostridia > Oscillospirales > Acutalibacteraceae > SFWF01. The sequence continues at coordinate 8,415 of SFWF01000013.1, forward strand.
TCGGCGCCGTATTCGTGGGCACAGCATATCTCGGTGGGGGTCAGAGCGCCCGGCATTGACACCATTTGGCAAAGGTAGGTTTCTCTTATGACCTCGGGGTTAGTATCAGGAGATATTATAAAGCATCCACCCGCACCTCTGGTAAGGCGAACCTGCTTTTTGGTTAGAACGGTGCCTGCGCCGATATACATTCTGTCTCCGAAATGATCGACCAGAGCCTTAATATTTTCGGCGGTCTCTTGGTCGGAAACACTTCCGTTTGCGCTATAGGTTATCTCTAAAAGACGTATTCCTCCCTCGTAGAGCGCTTCGGCCAGAGGGATAAGCTTTTCTTTTTCCACGCCGCGCACTATCGCAATAAGCTTTTCCCTTTCGACCGCTTTTACGATCTCGTCCTTTTTAGGAATTATTACGGGCTTACTTACGGTAGTAATTTCGATATCCTTATCGGTTATTACGTCCTCTTCGGTAAAGCAGGTAAAGAGGATCTCCCGTTCAGACGTTCTGCCAATGTCGTATGTCAGATATATCTTACCGTTATGATATGAAGCGTCGGGATAAGAAATATCATGACGGGTATCTATGCATTTCGAATATTTCCAACTTTTACCGTCGTCCTCGGAAAGCTTTATCGTCATATTGGTTCGGTCGGTCTTATGGTCGTTATGAACCAGCAATACTCGGCCAGAAGGAAGCTTTTCAACGTAAAGGCGACTGCTCGGAGCGGAAACCTCCGAAAGAACGGGCTCACTCCAAGTCAGACCGTTATCCTTTGAAATACATTCGGCAAAGCCTCCGAGATACGTTCTCGCAAACATTCTTACATCGCCGTTTTCCATTTGGTAAGCCATTCCCTCGTCGAAGGGAGTACCAAGCTTTTCGGCACCGTAATAATGCTCGTAGGTCTCGCCCTTGTCGTGGGTTATGCTGTAGCCGTAGCGGTCGTTTAACTGATCGTAGGCGAAAAGCAGCCAATCGCCGTTTTTAAGGAAGGTCGGCTTACAGCGGAGAAATCCCCTATATACGTATCGGGGGGCGGAAAACTCGATATTCTCAGCATCAGGGTCTTCACATATTATCTCCCATTCCGCGTGGGTAAAATCGTCAAAGATATATCCGTCGACGGAAAAGCGCGGCGCTCCCTTTTCGTCAAGTGCGTTTTCTTCGGTTAGCTTTTCGGTGTTATTCTGAACCCAAACGAGGTGAAGCTTGTCGTCGGGGTCGATAAAAAGCTGAATATCCAGCGCATGCACCGACAGTTCGGTACTGCTCGGAATAGCCAAGATAGGCTCTGACCAGCTTTTACCGCCGTCGTCGCTATATATAAGAAGGTTGTAGTTTTCCATGTGCGGCTCGCGAATACCGCCCGCATACCAACCGAGAAATATCCTTCCGCCCTTTGTTACGGCGATGGTCGGACAGCCTTGATAGCTCCTTATTTTCTCGTCGAACTTTAAACTTTTGGGATTTTTGATGACCTCACAGGGGATTTTGTTTGCGTATTTCATAATAAGACTCCAAAAATTAGATTTCTTCTATTATCTTTATCTGCCCGCGCAGGGTTGCTTGCTCGCTTTCGGTCTCGGATATTTCGGTTATATCCAAATCCGATATTTCTCGAAGTATGAGCGCTATAGGCTTTCGAATATATTTTGTTCCGCTTACAAATATTCGCTTGCTTGAGCTTCTTAAAACCGCCGAAACATCGTCCGAAAGGATCGCTCCCATAAAAAAGCTATAGACCTCGGCCGGGGTATTATTAAACAGGTTTTTAAGGATTCTAACCTTAAAAAGGGCTTCGCCGAGACTGTTTTCGGACGCATATTTATAGCCCTCTATAAGATATTCCTTAGAGAGCTCTCCGACAGACAGATCGACGGCGTCCTTAAGTATCGTATTTCCCGAAACGGCGGCTATAAGCTCTCCCGTCAGCAGGGTTTTAATATCGGTAATTTTCCCGCTTTCATCCGCCCACATAAGCTTGGTATGAGAGCCTGCGAGAATATAGACTCCTTCTCCCCTGTAAAGGCCTAATATCTCGGTCTCCTCTCCCCTTACCATATCGGTATTATCGAAAGTACCGTCGGAGCATTTTACTCCCCTTACAAATGTAAAAGGAACCGAGGATATCTCGGGGAAAAGCTCGGTATGAAGCCCTTCACGCAGTTCTTCCTTTCCTGCGGGAAGGGGCAGATGGGGCAGATTGCAAAGACCGAATTCGCAGGTTATCATACCCGAAGCGATGATTTTAGAAACATCCGCCTCAGTAAGACCGTTTTCGGCCAAAAGCTTGCTTATTCCCTCTTTTAGGGCATTTTTTAGCAGAGAGCCGTCGCCGATACTTTTTGACGCGCCGACGTTATACTTTACTGTTTTAATTATCTTATTATCTTGAACTAAGGCAATTCGGGTATTGGTGGTTCCCGAATCTACGCTTATATAAACGCTCATTCTTATCTCCTCCTTCCTATAATTATACATAAAAAACGGCTAAAGTAAACTGTTTTTAAAAATCCCTCCCACCTTTTTGGTGAGAGGGAGAGATTAAACTTGTTTTTCGGCCCAGCCTGAGGTTTCGTAGGTCTTGCCTTCGGGGGCTACGCGACGGAAGATGTTGTAGGCGCGGTCGGTGATGCTGTCGTGCCAATACTCAAAGCTTTTTTCTCCAAAAGCGCAAAGGCCTGCGAAGACGATATTCTGTACACCCGGGCTGACGATAAGCTTGTTCCAGGTGGTCTCCATTATACCTAGACAGCCTTCGGTTTCTGCGGTACTTACGGCGGCGGGGATATTTTCGTGGATCTCCCAAGGGCAACAGATAACGTCAAAGCCGTATTCTCTGATTTTTGAGGTGGTTTTCCACGGAGCATTTACCGCGTCGTACTGCCAGTCGGCAACGATAAGACGCTTATCGAGGGAGGTCAGCAGCTTTTCGGCGTATTCCTTCGTCGAATTACATCCGTAGGCAATTCGCCAAGGGTGATTCGGGTCCTTGGGCTCGTCGGGGAAAAAATCGTTGCTCAGCAGCATATCGCCCCAGATAATTCCCCTTCTTCCCTTTTCGGAAAGATCGTCCTGAACCTCGCGGAGCCAGTCACCAAGCTCGTCGGCATCGAACTCCATTCCCGCCTCGTCACAGCCGAGATGGAAATATTCTCCCTCACCGAAAAGGTCGCAAAGCTCGCTTCTAACACTTTTAAGGAGAGCTTTTACCTCGGGGTTCTTAAAGTTCCAGACCCAGCCGTAGCTCTTCGGATAGTAAAGGTGCTCGAGGGCAAGATTCTGATCTAAAACGGTATGCTTTCCCGCATAGCCCATACGGGCAAGGGCGGCGTGACCGAGATGCTGAAAGAAGGGTATGACCTCCATACCAAGAGCGTTTGCTTCTCCTACAAGCTCGCGTATCTCGTCCTTTGTAAAGGCGTTCGGCCAGGCAAGCTCCTTTAAGGTATCGAGCTTGATCGAGCCCCAGGTTTCGAGAATAACGTGGGTATATTTTGCCATACCGCAGGTACGGACGACCTTACGGATGGTGTTCAGAGAGTATTCGGGGAAAAGGCAGATATGGATTGCTCTGAAGGGTATCTTTGCGCTGTCTCTTACAGAGAGAGTTTCTATTCTATAGTCGTTTTTGCCGTAGCAGAAGATCATTTCAAGGAGGCTTAAAAAACCTTTTACGGCGCTTTTATAGTCTTTACCCCGAGCGTAGGCACCCTCTTCGGTTACGTTTATAACGTATTCGGCGTCACCGAGGTCGGCAGGGACGGCTTTTCCGATAGAAAATACGGTATCGTTATCGGTAAAGGTATAGTTCCACTTTACGGTATAGGCATAATTATGCACCGTATCGAGGATGGCAGGGTTGTTGGCCTTTTTCGGCACCGAAATATTCTGATTTTCAGAAAGTTTAAAGTAGTTCATAATAAAACCTCCTTTAAGGCAATAATATAAAGTTTTTACAGAAATTTCAATATGTCGGACAAAATGTATGCCTTTTGGCGAAGATTAGGTATCTCTTGTCAAAAAATATCCGCATTTTGATTATAACAAGCCCTTGGGCACATTACAAGTGGACAATTCAACCGAAAAGGTGTAAAAGAATTCTTTCGTTTAAGAGCTATAGCGACAAAAACTGCGGCAAGGGCAATAACCGCAACCAATAAGACCTATCGACAAGACGGCTGCAAGAATAAGACTAACTATTCTTTTTATAAAACACCTCATTAAGTATTCTTAAGGGTGAAGATAAGGGTTTCGTGTTTTTTCATATCGAGGACGATCTTGTCCGAAACAAAGGGCTTTGCGTTCGAGCAGACGTTTTTGATGAGCGCTTTTTTCGGAAGCTTTATTTCCTTTTTGCCCGATGACGCGGTGTGGATAGCCAAAAGGCTGTTACCAAAAAGAATTACGTCGTCCGACTCACAAAAAACGTGAGCCTTAGCACTTTTTGCAAATTCACGAAGCTCCTTGGGAGTAAATTCCCATTTTTCCATACTGCTGCAAAGCATTGGAATACCCGCCTGCTTGCAAAGAGCTTTTGCTTCCTCAAGCTCGGGCGAAGATACGGCGGTCGGGAGAATTATAGCCTTATAGTCCTTATAGCGGGCCTTAAAATCGTCGAGAAGATAGAGATCGAAGGCAAGTCCGCTATTACCGAGACTATTCCTGATATCGCACTGCGAACGGGCGGAACGATGACTCATTCCCTGATACTGATAGAGCTTTCCGTCGACGAAAACAGCTATGTCGGTCTTAACGCTATACTGCATATAATCGTGCTTCTCGAAAAGTCTTCTGCAGCGCTTGGCTTCGGACATATAACGGGGATGATCGTACCATCCGCCCCACATATCGAACCACCAAAGGCTATTACCGCGGGTGATCTGATGAGCAAAGGCTTTACGCATTGCGGCCACCGAGCCCTTTACGGTTTTGGGACCGCGCCATATATCGCCGTAATAGCTGTTAGTCTTATCGGCACCGGGTCGGCAGTTATTTATGTAATCGGAAAGAGAGGTTCTTATATCACATTCGGAAAAATAGATCTTTCCGTGCTCGCGAAGGGATGCAAAAGGAAGTGAATCTCCCCAATCTATACCGAGAGCACGGGTCTTTACATAAGAATTGGGGGAACAGAAAAAATCGATATAGGGACAGTCGATAATTTGATGAAGGGCGACGTCACCCGGAAGCGGACTGCAAATCTCGGTTATATAGCCGTAGAAGGTTCCTACGGTCTGTTCAAAGTTGGTTACTTCCTTGACGGTTTTGGCAAAGTGGGCAATACTATCGGCCACCGCTGTGTTGCTGAACTCGAGGTAACGTGTCAGAAGCTTATCTTCGATCTTGCCCTCGACGCAGAGCTTCTTCATATCGGGGAGCTCGCGGGGCAGGTCCTCGTCGGGATATTTTTCGTCGAGAAAGCGGAAAAAGTATTTTTTAGCATTTTCGCATACTCCGCCCTGCCTACAGTGATGAAACCATTCCTCGGTATCGCCGTCGGCAAGATGATAGCCTATTATATTCTCGGCGTAGGAGGAGTTTTTGACGTGATCTATAAGAGCCTTAAGGAAGATATCGCCTTGTTTACGGAAAGCATCGGAGAAGAGCATTTCCCTCTTTTCTCCACAGGGAGCTATGATGATCTCCTCGGGATTTTGCTCGCACCACCACTCGGGCATAGCCATAAATACACGGGGGAAGATATAGGCATTTGGGTTAACGCGAAGCACCTTGGCGACCGCTTCGTCTACAATAGAAAAATCGGGCTCGTTTTCTTTATCGAAGATACCCTTCTCGTAGGGGGTAAATGCGGTAGTTGAATTGAGCGAACGAGAGGCAAAAGCAAAGGTTACGGAATATAGATCGTAGCCTGCCTTTGTGAAAGCTTCATAATGATTTCGCTCGTCGAAATAGGTAGTATAGGCGCAGGAGGGCACCTGCTTGTCGTTAATAAAAAGTCTTACGGTACCGTCTATCTTCTTTACATAGCTTTTTGCCATTTTTATCACCCTTGTTTCAGATTATACTTACATTTTAAGAGAAAAGATACACAATTTCAACCTCTAATACGCAGAATGAGTAAAAGTCGTCATATTTAACTCTACGATTTGTGGATAAACCCTTCGGTAATTACGTAGTTTAATTATACGGATAAAGAGCAACCGAATTAATGAATTGTATTGATATTTAATACTGTATTGAACTAAAGCACCATAAACATAACAAAAAGGATGTATCCGAAGATACATCCTTTTTAGTTAATTCAAGATAGAATTATTCGTTGATAGCGGTAACAACGCCCGAACCAACGGTACGTCCACCTTCGCGGATAGCGAAGCGGAGACCTTCTTCGATAGCGATAGGAGTGATGAGCTCAACGTCCATCTCTACGTTATCACCGGGCATGCACATCTCGGTGCCTGCGGGAAGGGTGATTACGCCGGTAACGTCGGTAGTTCTGAAGTAGAACTGGGGACGATAGTTGTTGAAGAAGGGGGTGTGACGGCCGCCTTCATCCTTAGAAAGGACGTAAACCTGACCGTGGAACTTGGTGTGGGGGTGAACGGAGCCGGGCTTACAAAGAACCTGACCACGCTCGATCTCGTTTCTCTGAATACCACGGAGAAGAGCACCGATGTTATCGCCAGCCTCTGCATAGTCGAGGAGCTTACGGAACATTTCGATTCCGGTAACAACGGTCTTTGCACGCTCTTCGGTAAGACCAATGATTTCTACTTCCTCAGAAGTGCGGAGCTGTCCACGCTCAACACGGCCGGTAGCAACAGTACCACGTCCGGTGATGGTGAATACGTCCTCAACAGGCATAAGGAAGGGAAGGTCAGCCTTACGGTCGGGAGTGGGGATGTAGCTGTCAACAGCATCCATAAGCTCAGCAATGCAAGCATACTCGGGGAGAGAAGGATCGTTGCCAGCGATAAGAGCCTTATAAGCAGAGCCCTTGATGATGGGGGTTTCGTCGCCGGGGAACTCGTAAGAATCGAGGGTCTCACGGATTTCCATCTCAACGAGCTCGAGGAGCTCTTCGTCGTCAACGAGGTCGGTCTTGTTCATGAATACTACGATGTAGGGAACGCCAACCTGACGAGCAAGGAGAAGGTGCTCCTTGGTCTGAGCCATGGGGCCGTCGGTAGCAGCGATAACGAGGATAGCACCGTCCATCTGTGCAGCACCGGTAATCATGTTCTTAACATAGTCAGCGTGGCCGGGGCAGTCAACGTGAGCATAGTGACGAGCGTCGGTCTCGTACTCAACGTGAGCGGTGTTGATGGTGATTCCGCGCTCTCTCTCTTCGGGAGCCTTATCGATGTTTGCATAGTCCTCGAACTGTGCCTGTCCCTTAAGAGAAAGGTACTTGGTGATAGCTGCGGTGAGGGTGGTCTTACCATGGTCAACGTGACCGATGGTACCAATGTTTACATGGGGCTTGGTTCTTTCAAATTTTGCCTTTGCCATTTGAGTTTCCTCCTTAAAATTAACAAATAAAAACTTTTTGAGAGTCTTCCGTTATATTGTAACAAAAAAGACTTTAATTTTCAAGTATTATTTTAACAAATACTAATCTTTCTTAGCTCTTGTCGAAATAATCTTTTCAGCGATGCTCTTGGGAACCTCCTGATAACCGTCGGGCTCCATTACATACTGACCGCGGCCCTGAGATTTAGAGCGGAGGTCGGTAGCGTATCCGAACATATCGCCGAGAGGCACGCGAGCATTGATCTGCTTGGCGCCTGCTCTGTCCTCGAAGGACTGAATCATACCGCGGCGAGAGTTAAGGTCGCCGATAACGTCGCCCATATACTCTTCAGGTACGATTACAGTAACCTTCATAACGGGCTCGAGAAGAACGGGGTTAGCCTTCTTAGCAGCCTCCTTGAATGCCATAGAACCGGCAATCTTAAAGGCCATTTCAGAGGAGTCGACCTCGTGATAAGATCCGTCGTAAAGGGTTACCTTAACATCAACAACAGGATATCCTGCTAAAACACCCGACTGAAGTGCGCTCTGAATACCGTTGTCAACAGGAGCGATGAATTCCTTGGGGATAGAACCGCCGGTAACGGCGTTAACAAATTCGTATCCCTTTCCGGTCTCGTTAGGCTCAAGAGTGATCTTAACGTGACCGTACTGACCGGAACCACCGGACTGACGCTTGTACTTGGTCTCCTGATCGACCTTCGTACGAATAGTTTCCTTGTAAGCAACCTGAGGAGCACCGACGTTTGCTTCAACCTTGAATTCGCGAAGCAGACGGTCAACGATGATCTCGAGGTGAAGCTCACCCATACCTGCGATGATGGTCTGACCGGTCTCCTCGTCGGTATAAGCCTTAAAGGTAGGATCTTCTTCAGCAAGCTTTGCGAGAGCGATACCCATCTTTTCCTGACCAACCTTGGTCTTGGGCTCGATAGCAACACGGATAACGGGCTCAGGGAAGTTCATGGATTCGAGAATAACGGGATGCTTTTCGTCGCAAAGAGTATCACCGGTAGTGGTGTTCTTAAGGCCTACGCAAGCGGCGATATCACCTGCGTAAACGGTCTCGATATCTTCGCGGTGGTTAGCGTGCATCTGAAGGATGCGTCCCATACGCTCTTTATTGTCCTTAACAGAGTTAAGAACCGAAGCACCTGCATCGATAGTTCCGGAATATACGCGGAAGAATGCGAGCTTACCAACGAAGGGGTCGGTAGCGATCTTGAATGCAAGTGCGGAGAAGGGCTCATCGTCGGAAGAATGACGAACCTCTTCTTCTCCGGTATCGGGATTAACGCCCTTGATAGCTTCTATGTCGGTAGGAGCAGGCATATAATCAACGATGTTATCGAGGAGGGGCTGTACGCCCTTGTTGCGGTAAGAAGTTCCGCAGCAAATGGGAACCATTGTTCCTTCGATGGTAGACTTTCTGATGATGCGCTTCATATCCGCAACAGAAGGCTCGCTTCCGTCTTCGAGGTATGCCATCATAAGCTCGTCATCCATTTCAACAATGTGTTCAATCATTTCGCTACGATACTGCTCAGCAAGCTCCTTCATATCTTCCGGAATCTCTTCTATACGAACATCCATACCCTTATCATCATAATATACGATAGCGTTGTTGTTTACGAGGTCAACGATTCCGCGGAAGGTGTTTTCAACTCCGATGGGGAGCTGAATCGGAACTGCATTACACTGAAAACGCTCTTTAACCATTTTAAGAACGTTATAGAAGTCGGCACCCATAATGTCCATCTTGTTGACGTAGATCATACGGGGAACCTTATATTCGTCAGCCTGACGCCAAACGGTCTCAGACTGAGGCTCTACGCCGCCCTTTGCACAAAGAACGGTAACGGAGCCGTCGAGCACGCGGAGCGAACGCTGAACTTCAACGGTGAAGTCAACGTGGCCGGGCGTGTCGATAATATTGATACGATGGTCTTTCCAGAAGCACGTAGTAGCAGCGGAGGTAATAGTAATACCTCTCTCCTGCTCCTGTGCCATCCAGTCCATTGTAGCCGTACCATCGTGGGTCTCGCCAATTTTATGGTTAACACCGGTATAGTACAGGATACGCTCGGTGGTAGTGGTTTTACCAGCGTCGATGTGAGCCATAATACCAATATTTCTTGTCATTTCAAGAGATACTTTTCTAGCCATTTTATTCTCCTTAAATATTGAATACCGGTATTAAATTACCATCTGTAGTGTGCGAAAGCCTTATTGGCTTCAGCCATCTTATGAGTATCTTCGCGCTTCTTAGCTGCGCCGCCGATACCGTTAACAGCATCCATAATCTCGCCTGCAAGTCTTTCCTTCATGGTGCGCTCACTGCGCTTACGGCTGTAATCTGTTAACCAGCGAAGACCTAAGGTCTGCTTTCTTTCAGGACGAACCTCAAAAGGAACCTGATAGGTAGCACCGCCCTTACGGACAGCCTTTACCTCGAGCTGAGGCATAACGTTTTCCATAGCCTCTGCGAAAACCTCGAGGGGTTCTTTTCCTGTTTTTTCGTTGATGATGTCAAAAGCACCATATACAATCTTCTGAGCTACGCCCTTCTTACCGTCAAGCATAATGTTGTTGATAAGACGGGTAACGATCTTAGAGTTGTATACCGGATCGGGCAAAACGTCGCGTTTTGCAACAAAACCTCTTCTTGGCACTTCTCTTCCCTCCTTCACAATAATGATATCATAGGTACTCGAGTTTATTCTTTCCCGTGGGTACCAAGCAAGGCGTAATATATTAAACGCCGCTTGATAATTTGCAGCTTGAACATTTTTAATTTAATTCAAACTTACTTTGCGCCTGCCTTAGGACGCTTTGCACCGTACTTGGAACGAGACTGCATACGCTTTGCAACACCCTGAGCATCGAGAGATCCTCTTACGATGTGATAACGTACACCAGGAAGGTCCTTAACACGGCCGCCGCGGATAAGCACTACGCTATGCTCCTGCAGGTTGTGACCGATTCCGGGAATGTAAGCAGAAACTTCGATTCCGTTGGAAAGACGTACTCTGGCAATCTTACGAAGAGCAGAGTTAGGCTTTTTAGGGCTGGTGGTCTTAACTGCAGTACATACGCCACGCTTCTGAGGAGAATCGTTGTCGGTAAGAGTGCGCTTCATGGAGTTATATCCCTTTAAGAGCGCAGGAGCCTTAGCCTTCTTCTCAACGGTTTCACGTCCGCTACGTACTAACTGGTTAAAGGTCGGCATATCGCACCTCCTTAATAAAATGTATATGACGCAGACGGAGAGACTCCGTCTGCGTTATATCTAATTTTCATAGGACCGCTAAGCGCAATCCCACGCAATATTGGATTTTACACCAAAAAGTCAAAATTGTCAATAGTTTTTTACTAACAATTTTTATTCGGCGCTTTCGCTTTCCTCTACCTCGGTAATTTCCTCGGAAATATCGTCTTCGGCGGCACATAACTTCATACCGGTTCCGGCAGGTACGAGCTTACCGATAATAACGTTTTCCTTAAGTCCGAAGAGGGGGTCGACCTTACCCTTGATGGCGGCTTCGGTGAGGACCTTGGTGGTCTCCTGGAAGGAAGCGGCAGAAAGGAAGGATTCGGTAGCGAGGGATGCCTTGGTGATACCGAGGAGGGTCTGATTGCAGGAGGCGTGAACGAGGTCGGTCTCCCCTGCCTCGATACGTGCGTCAACGGCACGGTTGGCGGCAAGAACCTCAGCAAGCTCGTAGCTAACACCCTGAAGGAGCTCGGTAGAGCCCGGATCGGTGATGACGAACTTTCTCATCATCTGACGAATGATGACCTCGATGTGCTTATCGTTGATATCAACACCCTGAGTACGGTATGCATTCTGAATTTCGGCAATGATATAATCCTGAACGGCGCCGGGGCCCTGAGCCTCTAAGATATCCTGAGGATACTTAGCGCCGGGAATGAGCAGATCTCCTGCCTTTACCATATCGCCGTCGGCAACTAAGGGACGGATACCGTAAGGAATTACGACCTTCTCTTCCCTTACCTTTTCATCGTCGGTAATGATGATAACGTTGGAGCGCTTTTCTTCGGCAATACGAACGCGTCCGTCGATCTTAGCGATAAGACCGCAACGCTTGGGACGTCTTGCCTCGAAGAGCTCTTCAACTCGGGGAAGACCCTGAGTGATATCTTCGGTAGATGCGATACCACCGGTATGGAAGGTACGCATCGTAAGCTGTGTACCGGGTTCGCCGATAGACTGCGCCGCAACGATACCTACGGCTTCGCCAACGGTTACGGGCTTACCTGTTGCGAGGTTGGAGCCGTAGCACTTGATACATACGCCGTGGTGACTGTGGCAGGTAAGAATGGAGCGGATGGTAACGCTTTCTACGCCTGTAGCAACGATCTTCTTTGCGTCGGCGGCGGTCATCATCTGATCCTTAGTTACAAGTACCTCGCCGGTTTCGGTATCGACGAAGTCCTCAAGGAGGTAACGTCCGACGAGACGCTCGGCAAGATTTTCGATCTCGTGATTACCGTCCATAATGGAGGAAATGGTAAGTCCGTCTTCGGTTCCGCAGTCGATATCACGGATGATAACATCCTGAGAAACGTCAACGAGACGACGGGTCAGGTAACCCGAGTCGGCGGTACGGAGAGCCGTATCGGCAAGTCCCTTACGTGCACCACGGGAGGAAATGAAGTATTCCTGAACGTTAAGACCTTCACGGTAGCTGTCACGAATCGGAACTTCGATAACCTTACCTGCGGTATTGGAAATAAGTCCGCGCATACCTGCAAGCTGACGGATCTGAGCCATAGAACCACGGGCGCCCGAGTCGGCCATCATAAAGATGGGGTTGAACTCGTCAAGGTGATCCTTAAGGGCGTTACCGACATCTTCGGAGGTCTTGTTCCAAATCTCGATTACGTGACGGCTCTTTTCGTCCTTACTGATAAGACCGCGGTTGTAGCTCTTGGTAACCCTATCGATCTGCTTTTCGGCGTCGGCGATAAGCTCGGCCTTGACGGGAGGAATAACGGCGTCGACAACTGCGACGGTTATAGCGCCCTTGGTAGAGAACTTAAATCCGGTAGCCTTTATGTTATCGAGAACGATAGCGGCTTCGCTTGTTCCGTGCTTAGCGATACAAGCGTCGATGATCTTACCAAGCTGCTTCTTGCCGACCTTGTTCTGAACAACGTCGTCGTTAGAGTCAACGGTAAGCTTGGAGGCGTCCTTGACCTTGAAGCAGATTTCGAGATCTAAAATGTGATCGGGATCGGTTCTGTCGACAAAACCGATATCCTGAGGAATGGATTCGTTAAAGAGGATAAAGCCTACGGTACACCAAACGAGCTTGGAAACACCGTCCTTAACGAAACGGACGCGGATAGGAGCGTGAAGTCCTATAACGCCGTCGTTATAAGCCATTATTGCTTCGTCCTTATCTTTAAATACCTTATTTGCACCCGGCTCGTCGGCCTTAACAAGGGTAAGGTAGTAGGAACCGAGAACCATATCCTGAGTAGGAACGGCAACAGGCTTTCCGTCGGAGGGCTTAAGCAGGTTGTTAGCGGCAAGCATAAGGAAGCGTGCCTCGGCCTGAGCCTCTGCGGAAAGGGGTACGTGAACAGCCATCTGGTCGCCGTCGAAGTCGGCGTTATATGCGGTACATACCAGAGGATGAAGCTTGATTGCCTTACCTTCAACAAGTACGGGCTCGAAAGCCTGAATACCGAGTCTGTGAAGGGTAGGTGCACGGTTTAAGAGTACGGGATGCTCTTTAATAACGGTCTCAAGGGCGTCCCAGATCTCTCCGGAGGCGCGTTCAACCATCTTACGGGCAGTTTTAATATTGGTAGCTTCCTTGGTTTCAACAAGACGCTTCATTACGAAGGGCTTGAAGAGCTCGAGAGCCATTTCCTTAGGAAGACCGCACTGATACATCTTAAGCTCAGGACCAACGACGATAACCGAACGTCCCGAATAGTCGACACGCTTACCGAGAAGGTTCTGACGGAAGCGTCCCTGCTTACCCTTAAGCATATCGGAAAGGGATTTGAGAGCGCGGTTGTTGGGTCCGGTAACGGCCTTACCTCTTCTGCCGTTGTCGATAAGGGCGTCAACGGCTTCCTGAAGCATTCTCTTCTCGTTTCTCACGATAATATCGGGAGCGCCGAGCTCAAGAAGTCTTTTAAGGCGGTTGTTTCGGTTGATTACTCGTCTGTAGAGGTCGTTAAGGTCGGATGTAGCAAAACGGCCACCGTCGAGCTGAACCATAGGACGGAGATCCGGAGGAATTACCGGAATTACGTCGAGGATCATCCACTCGGGACGGTTTCCGGAGGCGCGGAAGGCCTCTAAAACCTCAAGACGCTTAAAGATACGGAGTCTCTTCTGACCCGAAGCAGATTCGAGCTCGTTACGAAGGTCGGCACAGGTCTGCTCAAGGTCGATATCGGAGAGAAGCTCTTTGATAGCCTCAGCGCCCATTCCTGCCTTAAAATCGTCTTCGTAAAGCTCGCGCATATCGCGATACTGCTTTTCGTTTAAGAGGGATTTCTTCTCGAGGGGGGTGTTGCCGGGGTCGGTAACGATGTACTTCGAGAAGTAGAGAACCTGCTCTAAGGCCTTAGGCGAAACGTCGAGGGCGAGACCCATTCTTGAAGGAATGGTCTTATAGTACCAGATATGAGAAACGGGAGCGGCAAGCTCGATTGTTCCCATACGCTCACGACGAACCTTTGCGCGGGTTACTTCAACACCGCAGCGTTCGCAGACCTTGCCCTTATAGCGAATGCGCTTATACTTTCCGCAGTGACATTCCCAGTCCTTCTGAGGTCCGAAAATGCGCTCGCAGAAAAGTCCGCCCTGCTCAGGCTTTAAGGTTCTGTAGTTAATGGTCTCGGGCTTGGTAACCTCACCGAAAGACCAGCTTCTTATTTGTTCAGGAGAAGCGAGACCGATTTTTATTGATTCGAATTCGATATTTTCCATGTTTCGTTTCCTCCTAATTATTCTTCATCGTCGGAAAAGGCCAGCTCTTCCGCGTCTTCGATGTATTCGCCGTCTTCGTCAACCTCGCCGAAGCCCTCCATCAGAGCACCTGCAACAAGCTCCTCATCGAATACGGGCGGCGCGAGTCCAAGCTCTTCGTCCTCTTCGAAGGTTTGCTTAAGGTCGATCTCGTCGCCTGCCTTATCAAGCACCTTAACGTCGAGACCCAGCGACTGAAGCTCCTTAATGAGAACCTTGAAGGACTCGGGAACACCGGGCGTGGGAACATTCTGACCCTTAACGATGGACTCGTAGGTCTTAACACGTCCGACAACGTCGTCGGATTTAACGGTAAGGATCTCCTGAAGGGTATAGGCGGCGCCGTATGCCTCAAGGGCCCAAACTTCCATTTCTCCGAAACGCTGTCCTCCGAACTGAGCTTTACCGCCGAGAGGCTGCTGAGTAACGAGGGAGTAGGGTCCGGTAGAACGGGCATGGATCTTATCATCAACAAGGTGATGAAGCTTGAGGTAATACATATATCCAACGGTTACGGGATTATCGAAGGGTTCGCCCGTACGTCCGTCGTAAAGCTGAGTTTTGGCATCGCTTCTTAAGGGAATTCTCGAGAAGTCGAGACCTGCGGTATCCTTAAGCTCATAGCCGTCGGCCTTGGTAAGGGCTTCAGCATCGGCGAAGCACTTCATAATGTCTGCCTCGTGAGCACCGTCGAATACGGGGGTGGCAATATGCCAGCCGAGAGCCTTACAGGCGTAACCGAGGTTGACCTCAAGAACCTGACCGATATTCATTCGGGAAGGAACACCAAGGGGGTTAAGAACGATGTCGAGGGGGGTACCGTCGGGAAGGTAAGGCATATCCTCACTGGGCAGAATGCGTGAAACAACACCCTTATTACCGTGACGACCGGCCATCTTATCTCCGACCGAGATCTTTCTCTTCTGTGCGATGTAGCAGCGTACAACGAGGTTTACTCCGGGGCTGAGCTCGGAGGAATTCTCGCGGGAGAATACCTTAACGTCTACGATGGTACCGTATTCACCGTGGGGAACGCGGAGGGAGGTATCGCGAACCTCTCTTGCCTTCTCGCCGAAGATGGCGCGAAGGAGACGCTCTTCTGCGGTAAGCTCGGTCTCACCCTTGGGTGTAACCTTACCAACGAGGATGTCGCCTGCGGTTACCTCGGCACCGACACGGATAATTCCGCGCTCGTCAAGGTCCTTAAGGGCATCTTCACCGACGTTGGGGATATCGCGGGTGATCTCTTCGGGTCCAAGCTTGGTATCTCTTGCTTCGATTTCGTACTCTTCTATATGAATAGAGGTGTACATATCTTCGCGGACAAGCTTTTCGTTAATGAGGACGGCGTCCTCGTAGTTATAGCCTTCCCAGGTCATAAAGCCGATGAGGGCGTTACGTCCGAGAGAAATTTCACCATTGGCGGTAGCGGGGCCGTCTGCGATGACCTCCCCTGCCTCGACCTTCTGACCGGGCTCAACAATGGGACGCTGATTAATACAAGTTCCGTGGTTGGAACGGAGGAACTTAATAAGCTCGTACTCGTCAACCTCGCCGTTTTTGGCACGGATAACGATTTTTTCGGCATTTGCGGTAACAACGGTACCTGCGCGTTTTGCGAGCACGACAACACCCGAGTCAACGGCTGCCTTATACTCGATACCCGTACCTACGAAGGGACTTTCGGTAACGAGAAGGGGCACAGCCTGCTTCTGCATGTTCGATCCCATGAGGGCTCGGTTGGTATCGTCGTTTTCGAGGAAGGGTATCATTGCGGTAGCAACAGATACGACCATCTTCGGAGAAACGTCCATATAGTCGACCTTGTTGGGCTCGATCTCAACGAAGTCGTCGCGGTGACGTGCGTTTACCTTAGCGCGAACGAAGCGTCCGTCGGCATCGAGGGGCTCGTTGGCCTGAGCAATAACGTACTCGTCTTCTTCGTCGGCGGTCATATAAACAACGTCGCCGAGCACGATTCCGGTCTCCTTGTCAACCTTACGGAGAGGAGCCTCGATGAAGCCGTATTCGTTAATTTTAGCGAAGGTTGCGAGATAGGAGATAAGACCGATGTTAGGTCCTTCAGGAGTCTCGATAGGACACATACGTCCGTAGTGAGTATAGTGAACGTCTCGAACCTCGAAGGATGCGCGGTCACGGGAAAGTCCTCCGGGACCGAGGGCCGAAAGACGGCGCTTATGAGTAAGCTCGGAAAGCGGGTTGGTCTGATCCATAAACTGAGACAGAGGAGACGAACCGAAGAATTCCTTAATGGCGGCAACGACGGGACGGATGTTAATGAGCGACTGCGGAGTGATGGCGTCGACATCCTGAGCCTGAAGGGCCATTTTCTCTCTTACTACCCTTTCCATACGGGATAAGCCGATACGGAACTGATTCTGAAGGAGCTCACCTACCGAGCGGATACGACGGTTACCGAGATGATCGATATCGTCGATGGTTCCGATGTCGTAGGGGAGATTGATGAAATAGTTGACCGAAGCGAAGATATCGTCGGTAGTAATGTGCTTAGGAATGAGGGCACCAAGGTTAGCAGAAATTGCTTCCTTGATCTCTTCCTCGGTGGAGTTGTTCTCGAGGATCTCCTTAAGTACGCGGAAGGAAACGTTCTCGTTAACGCCGAGCTCGGAAACGTCGAAGGAAACGAAGTTCTTGATATCGACCATTCCGTTGGTAAGAATCTTAAGCTCGCGGGCGGTTCCGTTAACGTCCTCTACGTTAACATAGGCTTCACAAACACCCTTGTTCTGAAGCTCGATAGCGCGCTCTTTAGAGATAAGCTCGCCGGGCTCGGCAATGATCTCGCCGGTCATTTCGTCGGCTATTGCGCGGGAAAGCACCTTGCCGATAAGACGGGGGGCAAGGCTGAGCTTCTTATTATATTTATAGCGACCTACGCGGGAAAGGTCGTAGCGGCGCTCGTCGAAGAAGAGCTGAGCAATGTAGCTCTCGGAGCCTTCAACAGTAGCGGGCTCACCGGGACGGAGCTTCTTATATACTTCGATAAGAGCGTCGTCAACGTTGGTGGTAGTATCCTTGTCGAGGGTAGCGGCAAGGCGCTCTTCGTCACCGACAAGCTGACGGATCTGCTCATTGGTGGCAACACCGAGGGCACGGACAAAGGTAGTAAGGGGAAGCTTACGGTTTTTGTCTATGCGGACGTAGAGCACGTCGGAAAGGTCGGTCTCGTATTCGAGCCAGGCACCGCGGTTAGGTATAATTGTGGAGTTAAATAACTTCTTACCGGTTTTCTCCTCTATTTTAAGTCCGTAATACGCACCGGGGGAACGAACGAGCTGTGATACGATGGCGCGCTCGGCTCCGTTGATTACGAAGGTTCCGGACTCGGTCATAATAGGAAAATCGCCAAGGAAGACTTCGCTTTCCTTGATCTCACCGGTCTCATTATTTATAAGGCGGGCACGGACCCTAAGAGGCGCGGCATATGTCGTGTCTCTTGCCTTACATTCGGTTACGTCATACTTCGGCTTCTCATCAAGACGGTAGTCAATGAAATCAAGCACAAGATTGCCGGTATAATCGGTTATGGAAGACATATCGGCGAGGGCCTCTCTGAGACCTTCCTCGACGAACCAGCGATACGAGTCCTTCTGAATTTCAATGAGGTTAGGCATATCGGTAACTTCATTGATCTTAGAGAAGCTCATACGGGTGTTCTTTCCAAACTTGACCGGCTTTACTATTGCTTCAGATGCCATAAGTTTTAATCACTCCTTAATAATTCTGCACGGACTTCCGTGCCGGACGACTGACAGCCAAAACGGGCTTTTTTGCCACTTGAGGGACCCTCTTTAGGGCATAATAGGCCATATTGACCCAGTATCAGTAATTTCATATTATACAAGAGTAAAGAGGGCTTGTCAAGTATTATTTTCAAAAAAATCCCAAAAAGTTTTTGAGTTTTTGAGGTGAGAAAAAACGGAGGGAGTAAGCCCCCGCCCTACGATGCTATCGTATGTTCTATATTGAATATAGTCGTTTATCTCCATCTCATCTTCCTCAGCGAAGGATCAGGCGACAATTCATTATACGTAAGGCTCGGACATTGTCCCGTTGAGTATTGTGGAATAGGGTTCCCTCATCCACCTCAAGCGGTCCCCCTTCCCCCAAGGGAAGGCTGACGGATACCGAAAACGTTAGCCTCATCTCCGACGAGATCCCGCCTACGGCGATTTTGCGAAAAGCTCAGGATGACCCGTCGGGGTAATAAACCTCCTACGGTTGCCGTAGGGTTTTGTTGAATTTTTCAATATCCAAACAGGAGGGTTCCCACCCATACGCTCTTACAAATCAGAAAACGCCATCGCCGATTTTTTACTTTTTTCTTGGTGATGATAAACAATACAAAGGAGACCACACCGCTGACGATAGTGCC
>SFWF01000014.1 GCA_004560045.1 bacterium
TTCTCGGAGGTTTTTTTAATTATTTCTTGTTGCGGAAGCCCTGACGGGGTCTTCTGGGCTTTCTTTCGGTTTCTTCAGCGCCGTCGTCTTCAACGGTTGCGCCTTCGATCTCAACAAGAGCGTCTCTGCGGGAAAGATTGATTCTGCCCTGATCGTCGATCTCGGTAACCTTAACGATGATCTCGTCGCCTACAGCAACAACGTCCTCAACCTTTTCGGTTCTCTTAACGTCGAGCTTGCTGATGTGAACGAGGCCTTCCTTACCGGGAGCGATCTCAACGAAGGCACCGAAGGTCATAAGACGGGTAACCTTACCGCGGTAGATAGCGCCGATCTCGGGATCGTTAGCGATGGTCTCAACGATCATAAGTGCGCGCTGAGCCTTCTCTATGTCGATGGCGGTGATGAATACCTTTCCGTCGTCGTCGATGTCGATCTTACATTCGCAGTCGGCCTGAATCTTCTGAATTACCTTTCCGCCCGAGCCGATAACCTCGCGGATCTTGTCGGGGTGAATGGTGGTGGAGATCATCTTGGGAGCATACTTGCTAACCTCGGCTCTGGGCTCGGCAATAGCCTTGAGCATAACCTCGTCGAGGATGTAGTTTCTTGCCTTGTGGGTCTTAGCGAGAGCCTCTTTGATGATCTCGGGGGTAAGACCGTGAACCTTAAGGTCCATCTGGATTGCGGTGATACCTTCCTTGGTACCTGCAACCTTGAAGTCCATATCGCCGTGGAAGTCTTCAAGTCCCTGAATGTCGACCATAGTCATCCAGCGGTCGCCCTCGGTGATAAGTCCGCAGGAGATACCTGCAACGGGGGCCTTGATCGGAACACCTGCATCCATAAGAGCAAGGGTAGAACCGCAGATAGAGCCCTGAGAGGTAGAACCGTTAGAGGAGAGAACCTCGGAAACAAGTCGGATGGTATAGGGGAATTCCTCGACGGAGGGGATTACGGGAACAAGTGCGCGCTCTGCAAGAGCACCGTGACCAACCTCGCGGCGGCCGGGGCCACGGGAAGGCTTGGTCTCGCCTACCGAGTAGGAGGGCATATTGTAGTGGTGAATGTATCTCTTTTCGGTCTCGTTATCGATACCGTCTAAAAGCTGACTGTCGCGGATGGAGCCGAGGGTAGCGATGGTAAGCACCTGAGTCTGACCGCGGGAGAAGAGTCCCGAACCGTGAACACGGGGAAGAAGACCTACTTCGCTGGAAAGGGGACGGATTTCGTCGATTCCGCGTCCGTCAACACGCTTGCCCTCGTCTAAAAGCCAGCGGCGAACGACGAACTTCTGAAGCTTGTACATACAGTCGTCGATCTTCATTTCCTGCTCGGGATAAAGCTCGTCAAACTTCTCGTGAACCTTGTCGTAGATGGGAAGCATACGCTCGTCACGAACGGTCTTGTCGTCGGTATCGAGAGCGAACTTAACGTCGTCGATGGCGAATTCCTTAATAGCCTCGAACATTTCGGTATCGGGGTTAGAGGATTCGAAGGTGAACTTAGGCTTGCCGATCTCGGCTACGATAGAATTTATAAACTCTACGATCTTCTGGTTTTCTCTGTGACCGGTCATAATGGCGTCGAACATAACGTCATCGGGAACCTGGTTAGCACCTGCCTCGATCATTGCAACGAGGTCGGAGGTGGAAGAAACGGTGAGCTGAAGGTCGTTTCTTTCCTGCTGCTTTGCGGTGGGGTTCAGAACGATCTGTCCGTCAACAAGACCGACAGAAATGCCCGAAATGGGTCCCTCCCAGGGGATGTCCGAGATGGAAAGGGCGATAGAAGCACCGATCATAGCGGTGATTTCGGGGGAGCAGTCGGGGTCAACCGACATAACGGTACAAACGAGAGATACGTCGTTTCTCATATCCTTGGGGAAGAGAGGACGAACGGGTCGGTCGATAACGCGGGAAGCAAGGATAGCCTTGTCGGAGGGCTTGCCTTCACGACGGGTGAAGGAGCCGGGGATGCGTCCTACCGAATAAAGCTTCTCCTCAAAGTCTACCGAGAGGGGAAGGAAGTCGATACCGTCGCGGGGCTTGGCCGAAGCGGTAGCGGCGCAGAAAACGGCGGTCTCGCCGTAGCGGATAAGGCAGGAGCCGTTTGCGAGCTGACCCATTTTACCGGTCTCAACCTTTAAAGGACGGCCTGCGAATTCGGTTTCAAAAACTCTGAAATTTTCGTACATATTTTTTACCTCCAAAAAGTTTATTTTCGGGGTGCTACGGTTAAGCAATAAAGCCAACATCAAAGGACTTTGATGCTCGATTTACCGCTTTACACATAGCAACCCTTTGTTTTTTCAAAACATAAGCAGACCACAACGCAAATTGTGATCTGCTTTTTTTCCATAATTACTTACGGATTCCGAGACGCTTGATGATATCACGGTAACGCTCGATGTCTACCTTGGTGAGGTAGGCGAGAAGGTTACGTCTGTGACCAACCATCTTAAGAAGGCCTCTGCGGGAGTGATGGTCCTTCTTGTGTACCTTAAGATGCTCGGTGAGCTCGTTGATACGGGTGGTAAGAAGGGCGATCTGTACCTCGGGGGAACCGGTGTCGCCCTCGTGGGTAGCATACTCGGCGATAATAGCCTGCTTCTGTTCTGCTGTCATTTGTTTCACCTCGTTTAATATTTTGTCCGCCGACGATCCAAGCAGCGGGTCAGGTGAATCCTCTCAGAGGCAGTCGCCCAAAGCATAGAACGCGGTAGCCATAATAGTATAGCAGAAAGGAAAAGAAATGTCAAGAAGAAAATACGGAATACGATTACTCTGACCACCGCTCGCCGATCACTGCTTCCTCGGTACAAGCTTAGTCTTATATAAAACGAGATAAAGCAGGGGAACGAGAGCAAGATGAAGAACCGTTCCGGGAAGCTTTTCCATAAAGGTCCCCATAAGCCAGACTATCGGCGAGGTTTCGCTTCCGAATATATAAAAGCTTACCGTAGCGTAAACGACCCTGCCTAAAAGCATGGCAAGCACAAGGCTTATATATACGTTTGCGGTTCGGCTTTTAGTTTTTATAAGGCAGATAGCAAGCCCCGAAATAAGGCCGTATATAAGACATTCGGCCGTCATAGAGGGGAGCTTTGCGGCTACGGGCATACCGCTCAAAAGATAGGACATAAGGGGAGCAAGGCCGCCGCATATCGCCCCGTAGTACCAGCCGCAGGCAAGCCCGCAAAGGAGTACGGGTATATGTATAGGGGAAAGAATACGGCCGATACCTCCGGGGATAAGATGGAAAAGGCGGGGAAGTATTGCAGCAAGAGCAAGACATAATGCCGCTACACAGAGTCGTTTTACGTGAGTTTTTGTCATATATTTTCACCTCAAGACCTAATTATACCACATTATCAACAGTTTTTAAACAGATTTATTAACAATTTTTCGAAAAAGATGTCCGATAAAAGTGCCAAAGTGTCGTGGCAAAACGGGAAAAACCGATGTAAAATCACACCATCAACTGCGAAAGGAGCGGAAAAATGCCCTCGAAGAACAAGACGCTAACCGATAGCCTCGAAGCGATCCTGACCTCTGCGGCAACCTTAGAGGAGGCCGACGAGCTTAAAGCCCTCGGTATAAAGGTAAGGCGCCCGACCAAGCTTACGGTGGTTTTGGCCGCTCTTTATAAGAAGGCGGCGGGCGGCGACCTTTCGGCCATAAAGGAGCTGCTTTTAAGGCTTGGTCCCGATGACGCCGAGGGCGGAAGGGGGGTCGTTTTTATAGATGATATCAAAAATACGGATAAGTAATGCGGTTGGAGGGGGCTACGACGACTTCTGGAACAGTAAAAAGCGTTACCGCGTTTTAAAGGGAGGAAAGGGAAGCAAAAAATCCACCACGACCGCCCTGAACCTTATTTACCGCCTTATGAAATACCCCGAAAGCAATATTTTGGTGGTCAGGGCGGTTATGAATACCCATAGGGACTCGACCTTTGCTCAGCTTAAATGGGCTCAGGAGACCTTGGGAGTAGCCCACCTTTTTAAAAATAACATCTCCCCCCTCGAGATGATATATCTCCCTACCGGTCAGAAGATACTCTTTAGAGGCTTCGACGACGTATTGAAGCTGGCCTCAACTACGGTGGAAAAAGGCTATCTCTGCTGGGTATGGATAGAGGAGGCCTTTGAGATAGAAAGCGAGGCCGATTTCGAAAAGCTCGACCTTTCGGTCCCCCGCGGAAACGTCCCCGATCACCTTTTCAAGCAGACCACCCTCACCTTCAACCCCTGGAGCGAAAAGCATTGGCTCAAAGGCAGATTTTTCGACAAGACCCCTTCCGATACCGACGCTTTTACCACCAACTACCTTATAAACGAGTTTTTAGACGAAACCGACAGAGCGGTTTTCGAGCGAATGAAAAGGGAACATCCGAGGCGGTATGCCGTAGCGGGGCTCGGAGAGTGGGGGATTACCGAGGGCCTCGTATATGAAAATTGGGAGGTAAAGGATTTCGGGCTCGACGAATTTACCGAGGATTTTAAGTGTTATTTCGGGCTTGACTACGGCTACACAAGCGACCCCACCGCCTTTATCGCCTTTGCGGCAAGCAGAGAGAAAAAGGAAATATGGATATTCGACGAGCACTACGGAAAACGGATGCTCAATTCGGATATCGCGAAAATGATAGCCGAAAAGGGCTACGCTAAGGAGCGTATCAGAGCCGATGCCGCCGAGCCGAAATCCAACGAGGACCTGCGGCGACTCGGTATCCGAAGGCTCCTTCCCTCGGTCAAGGGCCCCGACAGTCTTATCAACGGAATTATCAATATAAGCGAATACCGTATCTTCGTAAAGCCGTCCTGCAAAAATACCATAGCCGAGCTATCCTCCTACTGCTGGGATAAGCGGGAGCAGAACCGTCCCGAGGATAAGAATAATCATCTTATGGACGCTATGCGCTACGCCTTTTACGATCTCGCTCATTCGGGCAGTACCGAGATAGCCTCCTACGCAAACAATCTTTCGAAAGGATTTAGAATATGATTTTCGTTTTACCCCTTATACCCCTTGCCTTTCTTGCGGGCTACCGCTTAGCAAAAAAGCGGCCGAAGCCGACCGTAAAAAGGAAAAGGGCAATAACCGAACTGAAAAACCGCGAGGTTAAAAACTTTCTGACCTACGACGGTACCGAGCAGGAATAAACGGGCAACCTTACCGTTTATCATAAATTTTTTAAGAAAGGATGAAGAATATGGAAGAAAACGTAAATTCTCAGAGACAGGAGATACCACAGCCTGCCGCCGAGGATCTGCCGACCGAGGAAAGGGCCGCCATACCCGACTCGGACAAAACCGATTCCGCCTTTTTGGAGGTAAAGTTTAATAAAGAGCTTAAAAAACTTTCCCT
Source organism: bacterium (assembly GCA_004560045.1). Taxonomy (GTDB): domain Bacteria; phylum Bacillota; class Clostridia; order Oscillospirales; family Acutalibacteraceae; genus SFWF01. The sequence goes on from SFWF01000014.1 coordinate 5,373, forward strand.
CGAGGAGGCGACGACCTACGCACAGAAGGGAATGAAATTCGATCTTTTGGCTACCGAGCTCGAGACCTTAAAGGCTCTGTCTGCGGCAAAGGGAGTATCTTTGCCCGAATTCGTTAAGGGTCTGGAGGCGGCCGACCGTGAAAAGAGGCTCGGCGAGCTTACCGAAAAGTGTTCGGGAGATACCGCTCTGGCCGAAAGGCTGCTGAGTGCCGAAAGGGGAGAGCCTGCCGACGATACCGCCGAGCTTTTGGCCGAATTTCCGAACCTTACCCGCGATACCGTACCCGAGAGCGTCAAAACAGCCGCAAATTTAAAAGGAACAGGACTGCTTTTTGAGTATCTTCTGTACGAGCACCGTCAGCGCGTAGCCGCCGCCGAAGAAAAAAGCCGCGACAAGGCGGCAAGGGAGGGGTCGTTGGGCTCAATGTCCTTCGGCTCCTCCGAAAGCCTCGCCGATGCCGAGTTTATAAAGGGCATCTGGGAGGAATAAATTCTATTTTAAAGGAGAAAAAATATGTCACTTAATTCTATTGCATCCGCAGAGGTATATTCCTCTGAGCTCGACCGTGTGTTTGAAGCAAAGAGCGCAACCGCCTTTTTTGCCGATAACGCCCTTCGTACCCGTTTCGTAGGCGCAAAGACCGTAATTATCCCCGATATCGATTTCGAGGGTCTTACCGATTACGACCGCGCAAACGGCTTCGGAAACGGCGCAGTAACCGTTTCCAACACCTCCTACACAATGTCTATGGACCGCGCCCGTTCTCTTCAGATCGACCGCGAGGATATGGACGAAAGCGGTATCGCCTGCCTCGCAGGAAAGATCCTCGGCGAATACGTTCGTACCAAGGTGGTACCCGAATGTGACGCCTACGTGCTTTCTAAGCTCGGCGCCCTTGCAAAGGCTAAGGGCAACCTTATTTCGGGCGATATGGCTACCCCCTTTGAGGCCTTTTGCGGTCTTGTAAACGAGGTACAGTCGGTGGTAGGCTACTCTACCGAGCTGGTCTGCTTTATCGACTCCCACGCCTACGCGGCTCTCTGCTCCTCCGACGAGATCTCCCGTATGATCACCGTCTCCGATTTTAAGCAGGGCGGTATCGATCTTAAGGTCAAGTCGATAAACGGAATCGCCCTTATTCCCGTGGTAAGCGAGCGTATGAAGACCGCCTACGACTTCTCCGCAGGTCAGGCAGGCGGCTTTAAGCCCGCCGCAGGGGCAAGCGAGATCTTTATGCTGGTGCTGCCGAAGAATGCCGCACATCTCGTTAAGAAAACCGAGAAGATGCGCGTATTTACCCCCGGTCAGAACATCGACGCCGACGCCTATAAATTCGACTACCGAATTTACTACGATCTTTTTGTAAAGGCTTCGGCCGCCGACAGCGTATGGGCCTGGATCTCGGCACCCGTAACCATTACCGCTCAGCCCGAGGACGTAGTTACCGCCGAGGGCGGTATTAACGAGACCCTCTCGGTAGTCGCCTCTACCGAAGCAGGCTCCGTCCTTTCTTATCAGTGGTATGAGGCCTCGGCCAAGAACGGAAAGGGCGCCGCTAAGGTAGCGGGCGCAACCTCTGCCGAGCTTGCGATCCCTGCAGGCCTTGCCGCAGGCAGCTACTACTATTTCTGTAAGGTCACCGTAGACGGTACCCACACCGTTTCCACCGACGTGGCAGAGGTTACCGTAGAATAGTTTTTTAAAGGCGGCTCCGAGGAATACTTCGGGGCCGCCGATTTAAGAAAGGAGGAAAGAATTTGATAAACAGTCCTCAAAAAATATTTTCCGAATATACCGCCGCAAAGCGCTATAAGGAGGGCCTCGGTACAAAGGGACTTTACGAGCAGAGCCGTATAAACGAAAGGTTTTTTATCGGTGATCAGTGGCGGGGAGCGGCCTGCGGAAACGACCGACCCCTCGTCCGTCATAACGTTATAAAGCGTATCGGCGACTATAAAATTTCTCAGCTTTCGGCGGGTGAGATAGCCGTCAGCTTTACCGCCGAGGGTATCTCCCAGAGTCTCGGAGCGAAAAAGGAGATAGAGGCCGAGCGAAGGGCTCTGTCCCGCGCCGACAATGCGGTCTATGCCCCCTATGCGGGTAAAAACGAGATAGGACTTATGGTTTCGGCCCTTAACTCCTACCGTACCACCACCGCCGAAAGGGTAGGACTCAGCGAGATCGTCGACCGAGCCCTGAGAGACGCCTATATAAGAGGAACGGGTGCGGTATATACCTATTTCGACCCCGATATTAAAACGGGACTTTTCGCCGACAGGCCGGGAGGAACCCCAATACTCGGAGATATAGTCTGTGAGTGTATAAAAATAGAGGATATCTATTTCGGCGATCCGGTAGTCTGCGACCTTCAGAAGCAGCCCTATATCATCCTGACTCAGGAAAAGGCGGCGACCGATATTGCCGCCGAGGCAAAGCGTTACGGAGCGCCCTCTGCGGTAGTTTCGAGAATTGCCGAAAAGGGAGATAAAAAGCTGACCCTTTTTACCAAGCTTTATAAGGCCGAGGATACAAAGGGGGAAAGGAGGGTCTTTGCCGTAAAGACTACCGAGGATGCGTTAGTAAGAGGTGAATTTTGCCTGAATATTCCCCTTTATCCTCTTTCGGTGTTTTCCTGGGAACGAAGGGAAGGCTGTATCTACGGCGACAGCGAGGTCACCTACCTTATCCCCAACCAGATAGCTATAAACCGCCTTATTACCGCAGGGGTATGGTCGGCCATGGCGGGCGGTATGCCGCTTATGGTAGTAAACGGCGACCTCGTTACGGGGGATATCACCAACGAGCCGGGTCAGATAATAAAGGCCTACGGAAGCGCCGAGGAGCTTGAGACCGCCGTAAAATACGTCGCCCCTCCCGACTCTGCCGCCGCCTACCGCGATACGGTAAACGACCTTATATATAATACCCTGACCCAGTCGGGAGCAAACGAAGCGGCTCTCGGCGATATGAAGGCCAACAATACCTCGGCAATTATCGAGCTTCGTGAGGCCTCTGCCCGTCACCTTTTCCCCCTTAAAAACCGATTTTTCCGGTTTATTGAGGATATTTCCCTTATCTGGGCGGAGTTTTTCTTTGCCTGCTACGGAAAGAGAAGCCTTCGTATAAACGATAAAAACGGAATTTGGTACTTCCCCTTCGACGCCTCGAAATACCGCTCGTTGGTACTTTCGGTAAAGGTCACCGCAAGCGAAGCGGTCACCCGCGGAGAAAAGGAAAGGGTCGCGACCCTCGGAAGCCTTCTTGAGCAGGGGGCTATAACCCCGCTTCAGTATTTAAAGCGCCTTCCCGCAGGGCTTATTCCCGACGTTGGCGGCCTTATAGCCGAGCTTGAGGGGGAAAAGGAGGAAGAAAATGAACGGATATAAGCTTTTAGAGAGGGCGGTACGACTTCTCGGCTGCGAGCAGCTCGACGAGAACCTAAAGATAATCGGCCACGAGCTGCTTTCGGCGGTGGCCGAGGAAATGGGCTATATGCCGCCCGAAAGCCTTTCGGAAAAGCCGCCCTTTATAGGGGAAGAGGAGACCCGAACGGCCATCTACGGCCTTGCGATGCTTATCGCAAACGCAGGGGGAGACTCCTCGGCGGCTCTGAATTTTTCCGATATCTATAACCGCCGACTGTCGGGGAGAAGAAACCGAACCGACAGGGTTAAGGAAAAACTGTTTTGGGGGGAGGAGCTATGAGAATAATAAAGGCCTCCTCAAAAAGCCGCAGAACCTATTCCCTTGCCGATATATTAAACCCCGACCGACCTCCCGTAAACTGTGAGATAAAGGGGGACGGGATAGTAAACCGCCCCGCCTTCGTTTCAAAGACCGATTGCCCTATATATAAGGACAGCGGTATCGAGGGGGACGAGACCTATCCCGTGGTGACCGAATGTGAGGTATATCTTTTCGGCCGCCTCGGAAGGGTCGTGATAAACGTAAGGGATAGCCTTCTGGGCAACCTCATTTTCGAAATGAAGCTGGTCTACCCCGATGGGGAGGTTACCGATATCGGAAGCATCGAGTTTTCGAGGTCGCCAAACGGCGATATGGGCTATCCCTCCTCCTATACCGTCTTTAGCGGAAGGCCCATGAAGGGGGCGGGAATATACTTTTTCTGCCGTCAGGAGTATAGCGGAGGGTCGGAGGATTTTTATCGGATAATGGAGCTTTCTGAGGACCTTACCTATTGGAGAATGCTTACCGAGTCGGATATGTATCTGCCGACCCTGCTGGCCAACGGAAGAGGAGACGCCTGGTACCGAGCCGCCCCCTACGGAGAGCCGCTGGACCTGCCCGACCCTATCGCGCCACAGAGCCGAAATCTGCTTTCGGCGGCTTTTTATTCCTGTTTTACTACCGATTCGGCCTCGGCATGGTTTATCCTGCCCGAGAAAAACCTCGACGAGGCTACCGTTACGGCCGAATTCTTATACGTCGGCGATATCTACCGCTTTACGGTGCCCTCGGGAGAGGATACCTCCAATGAGCTTGACGTCGACGGAACCAACGTGGTAATGAAGGTAAGCCGAGAGAGGGGAGATATCTGCTTTATAGCCGATACGGGAGCCGAATTTCCGCTACCCTACGGCCGCCGACTCAACAACCTTAAGATAACCGCCTACAAGACCCGAAAAGAGGATCTTGCGGCCGTCTGCTCTATGGGGAGCTGTATCGGAATTACCTCCTCGGTATCTACGGGGGAGTCGGATATGACGGTCTTTTACGGAAGCGGACTAAACCCCTCTGTAATGCTTTGGAACAGCCCCGCCCATCCCCTTTATTTTCCGGCCGAAAGCCGACTTTCGCTCGGGGAAAACGGGGTTATGCTCGACCGCATTATCTCGAGCGGAAGAACCCTTTTCGCCTTTAAGGAGGATAAGGTCTTTATCTCCGAAACGGCGCAGTATAAGGGGGAGGAAAGGGTCTTTGACGAGGAGGGCTACGCAAAAAAGATAGGAGACTACGAAATTTCCTTTAAAAAGGCGCTGAGCCTGCCCTCGATACCGATAAAAAGCAGTATCTGCCTGTACGGCGACCGAATTACCTTTACCGATACGGAGGGCGATATCTACGGGCTTTACGGCTCGGCCTTCAAAAGACTTCATAGTATTCCCGAGGCGATAGACGGGTCGGCCTTTGCCCTGACCGATAAAGAAAGATACCTCCTCTTTGGTAAAAAGGCCGCCTTTGTGCTTTCAACCGACGATAGCGGTAATAGCCGACTTTATAAATGGAGCTTTTCGGAAAATATTATGGGCGGCTTTTCCTATATGGGAAAAATACTGCTGTTAGGACTTGCCCGAAAGGGAGCAGAGGCTACCCTTTTCCCCGTCCTGCTTCAGAGAGGCGGAGCCGACGTAGTCTATGCCGACGAGGGTGAAGCGACCCTTCCCATAAGCTCCGAGCTTTCGGTATACCCCTTTGATACCCCCGAGCCGAAGCGCTTTTTAAGCCTTTATCTTGACGGTGACGGCGAGGCGGTTTTAACAGCTTCGGAGAACGGAAAAATAATAAAAAGCGAAAGAATTACCCTTAAAAGGGGAGGCAAAAAGGTGTTTTGCGGCTTCAGGGCGAAAAAGCCCGAAATAAGGCTTTCCTTTTCCGGAGTCTTTTCGGCGACCACCCTTACGGCCGACCGGCTGACACTAAGTATTATATAAAGGAGTGAAAAAATGGAAAATATTTTAAACTACGTCCTTAGCGCCGACGGTATTTCTCCGAAAGAGCCCCTTTGCGGCGGGTATCAGGGGGAGCACCGCGCGACCGCCCTTGTTTTTACCCCCGACGGTGAGTTTTCGGAAAGGCTTGCCGAAGCCCGTTTAGAGGGCGGCAGTCTTTCGGTGCGGATCGATTTTATAACCGAAGCGGGAGAGGTGTTTTTCGGGGAGGAAAGGGAAATAGAGGCTATAAGCGAGCCCTTTTTCATACGGGGCGAAATGTCGGCCTCGGGACTCGACTCTAAGGTAATACTTAAAATTACCGAAACCGATTCCGACGGAAATCTAACCGAATTTTTAAGGGTCACCGCGCCGCTTTATTTTATGGCGGGGGAGGGCTACTCGGTCGCCGACGATAAAAGAAAGCAGGTCGATATGATCGAAAAGAAAACGGCCGAAGCCCTTATTCTTATCGGCCAAAAGACCGCCGAGGCGGAAAATACTGCGTCCGAGGGTACCGCCCGTATGCGTGAGCTTCAGAGCCTTTCGGCCGAGCAGCTTAAAAAGGCCGTTGCGGCAAAGGAAGGTGCCGAAGCCTCGGCCGAAGCGGCCGAAAACGCAAGGGATATAGCGGGACAGTCGGTCGAAGCGGCCGAAAACGAGGCTTTAAGGGCAAGAGATTACTGCCTTTCGGCAGGGGAATTTTGCGGTGCGGCAGGCTTAGAGGCCAAATCCGCTTCTGCCTCCGCCGAGAGGGCCGAAGCCGCCTCTGCTGCCGCGCAGGAGTATATGAGCGAGGTCTCCGAGAAGCAGGATCGCTTCGCCGAGGTAACCGAGCGCGACGGTATTCTGACCCTTATCGCGGGCAGGGAGCTTCACCTTGAGGGTATCGATAGCAGTAAGGACTTTTCGGGCTGGCTGAAGCTTCTTTACGGAATGGCCGAGCTTGGCGCCTACGGTACCGTTACGGTCAGCTCCGCCGCCGACGACGTAAAGCTCAGCGGCAGACGGGCCGAGGACGACTCGGCCAATATAAACGCCGACGATTGCCGAATAAGAAACCTTGCCGACCCTGTCTTTGAAAAGGACGCCGTAAACAAGTCTTATCTTGACGGGGTGGTCGGTGATATCGAAGGAGTGCTTGACGAACTGCATAACTACGCGCAAACCCTTGCAAACGGAGGTGAAACGGTATGGGCATAGCCGAAAAAGCCTTGGTATTAAAGCGGGATTTCGACGAGGTTTACAAAGCAGGTGCTTCCGACTTCGGTCTTAAAGGCAAAGGACAAGGCGAGCTTGTAACCCTTGGAAACGTCCACACGATAGAGCATAAGGTTGAGGTGGGGCTAAGTAGTAAGAACCTTTTCAATGATGCTGAGGCGAATATAACAAAAACCGAGGATTATTTTAAAAGTAATGTAGGCTATAGTACAGATGCTTTTTATAGTTTAGCGGTAGAACCAAATGAAACTTATATTGCAACCTTTATGATTAGAAGTGAGGTTGAACACGTTTGGGGTGCGGAACTTGGCGTAGGTATTGGTAGTTTGCCGACATACGGGCAAGGAAGAATAGCACTATCATTAATACCAAAAGAAAGCTACCAAAATTTTGCAACACACACTATTAGATTTACAGTTCCTGCAGATGTGCATATTGTATATTTTCAAACTGATACGGAATATAAATTTAAAAACTTTCAAATAGAAAAAGGCAATTCTGCAACCGCCTATGCTCCTTTTGTCGCAGACTTTAGTGATTGCAAGGTTAAGGCTTGCGGTAAAAACCTTTTTAACGAGGACAAGGCTAACATAACCAAAACCGATGATTATTTTACAAGCGCTATTCACTATACGCAAGGTGCTTTTTATGAGCTAGCGGTAGAGCCTAACGAAAAATATACAATAAGTTATCTATGCAGCACACCTGATGTATGCGCTTGGGGAACTCAATTACTTTTAGGTGTATGCACAACCCCTGCTTATTCTGGTGGCACAGCATTTGCAAGAACTCTAATACAAGAAAGGCATTATAATAACTTTTCAGCCGATACCCTAACCTTTAAAGTACCTGCTGACGTGTATAAGATATATATTCAATGCAACCTTGTTTTTCAGTTTAAAAATTTCCAAATAGAAAAAAGCACAACCGCAACAGAATACGAACCTTATATCGGCGCAGAATACACCGCCACCGCAGACGGAGCGGTCAAAGGGGTAAAAAGCATTTCGCCCGTTATGAACCTTACGACCAATAAGGCAGGGGCGGTTATAGATGCCAAATGTTTTCTCGACCCGCAGGCGGTAATAACCGACCTTACCAATACATTAATTACTCTTGGAGGTGAGATTTAATGTTTACCCTTAAAGAATTTATCAAAAAAGGACTTATCGAAGCTGTCGGCAATATGCCCGACTACAAGATAAGACTCTCAGCCGCAGGATGGCTCGAAAAGGACGTTCTGACCGAGGCCGACCTTATCGACGTTGACGCGGCCATAGAATCACAGTACAAGGTCGAGGAGGTGATCTAAATGGCAGAGTTAGCCTTTGGAATCTGCGGTCTTGTTACGGGCTTCGGAGGGCTTATCTGCGCTACAGTGGTCGCTTTTCGGAATAAGAAAAAGGACGATGTTTCGGACGGACAGAATATCGGAATGCTGCATACCGACATAGGATATATAAAGAAGGGTATCGACGGTATAGAGCACCGCCTTGAAAAGCAGGAAAATCAGTATATCGACGTGGTAACTCAGCTTGCCGAGGTAAAGGGCGATATAAAGCGTCACAGTAAGCGCATCGACAAGCTCGAAAGCTATCACGATCCGAAATTAACGGGAGGTAATTAAATGGCAAAACTGAGTAAAATCGCACTGTCCGCAGGTCATTATAGGTACACCGCGGGAAAACGCATACCCAAAAAGCTGGACAAAAACGAGACGAGAGAATGGGCTTTAAACGACCGTATCTGCGATAAAATAGAGCAGAAGCTTAAGGCCTATGAAGGCTACGAGCTTCTCCGTACCGACGATACTACCGGCGAAAAGGCAATATCTGTGGAGGACAGAGCGGCGGCCGCCAACAAATTCGGCGCAGAGGTTTATATCGCGGTTCACCATAACGCAGGAATCGGCGGCGGTACGGGCGGCGGAATCGTCGCCTACACCTATACTAAGGTCGACAAGGAGACCGAGGTCTGGCAGAAGGAACTATACGACGCCCTTATAAAGCATACGGGGCTAAAGGGCAACCGCGCTCAGCCGCTGGCTAAAGCCGACCTTGCCGAATGTAGGCTCACTTCAATGCCCGCCGTACTCTTGGAATGTGGCTTTATGGACTCGGCTACCGACTCGAAAATTATTCTTACCGAAAAGTATGCCGATTCTTGTGCCGAGGCTATTGTCGAGGTGCTTGTAAAAAGGCTCGGCCTTAAGAAAAAGCCTGTGGCTACAGAAGCTAACAAGCATTACCGCGTTCAGGTCGGCTATTTCTCGAAAAAAGAGAATGCCGAAAAGCTTGCCGCCGAGCTTAAAGCCAAGGGCTACAGCGCAATTATCAAGGAGGAAAAGTAAAATGGAATTTTTAAATCAGTTTTCGATACCCGTCATAGTCGGGATATGCCTTTGCGTCGGATATATCCTTAAAAACGTTGTGACCACCGATAAGGTCAACAAGTTTATTCCGCTTATTATGGGTGTTCTCGGACTTGGCCTTAATATGTGGATAAACCTCGGAGTTTCCCCCGAGATAATCCTTGGCGGTCTTGTTTCGGGTCTTGCTTCTACGGGACTTTACGAAGCATTTAGGCAGTTTATTAAGAAATAGAAAAAAGGTCTGCCTCCTTTGAGGCAGACCCGATGGTTATTTTTTATCTTTATCTTTTATGTAGCCTAAATGACGAAGGCACAAAACGAATAGTCCCGCAAAGGCGTAGACCGATACGAAGAAGGCTAAATACCCCGCAAACTGCGTCGCCTCCGTAAAGGTTATAATAACCCCCTTGGCAAGGGAGCCCAAAATATAGAGCACGAGATACATAATTACCCCGAGGAGGGTCTTTTTCAAAAAAGACAAGGGAAAAAGAATTCGGAGCATTATTTTTCCTCCCCGAAAGCCTCGGCCGCCTTTATCATTATGGCACATTCGATACGCTTCTTATGAAGCTCACAGCCGAGATCGTAAACTCCCGTAACCCTTCCCGTAGAGTTATATGCGTTTGCGGCACAACCGCCCGAGCAATACATTCTCGCAAAGCAGGTGTCACATTCGGTATGGGAATAGATGTTGCAGGACTTAAACTGCTCTAAGACCTCCTCGTTTTTGACCCCGTCGAAAACATTTCCGAGTAAAAACTCATCCTTGCCAACGAACTGATGACAGGGGTAGAGGTCTCCCTCGGGGGTCACCGCCATATACTCGGTTCCCACGCCACAGCCCGAAACTCGCTTGACTACGCAGGGGCCGCCGTCCAAATCGATCATATAGTGGTAGAAGGTGAAGCCCTCACCCTTCTTGTTTCTCTTTATCATTTCCTTGGCGAGGATCTCGTACTGAGCCAAAAGCTCGGGTACATCCTCTTTTCTCAGGGCGTAGGGAGCGGTAGGCTCGGCAACAACCGGCTCGATGGAGATTTCCTTAAAGCCGAGATCGGCCATGTGAAGAATATCTGCGGCAAAATCCTTGTTGAAACGGGTATAGGTGCCGCGGATGTAGTAGTCCTTACCGCCGCGCCTTTCGACGAACTTCTTAAACTTCGGAACGATATTATCGTAGGAGCCAAAGCCGCCGCGGTTTACCCTCATTCGGTCGTTTACTTCTTTTCTTCCGTCGAGGGAAAGGACGACGTTGCTCATCTCTTTGTTGCAGAAGTCGATTATCTCGTCGGTAAGTATTACCCCGTTGGTGGTATAGGTGAAGCGGAAATTCTTATCCTTTTCCTTTTCGATACTGCGGCCGTACTCGACAAGCTGCTTTACGACCTCGAAGTTAAGGGAGGGCTCGCCGCCGAAAAAGTCGACCTCTAAATTTTTTCTCGTTCCCGAGTTTTCGATAAGGAAATCGAGGGCTTTTTTTCCTACCTCAAAGGACATAAGACCGCGGGGTCCGTGATATTCTCCTTCGCAGGCGAAGCAGTATTTGCAGGCTAAATTACAGTCGTGAGCCACGTGAAGGCAGAGGGCCTTTATAACCGACTGACGCTTTTTAAACTGCTGAGCCAGGGCCTTGTATTTATCCTCGGTAAAGAGCTTTCCTTCGGCCTTAAGGGTCTCGATATCCTCGAAAACGCCGTCGATATCCTCGCTCGTTACGTCCTCGCGGCTTTCGTATTTTTTTAGAATTTCGGCCTTTATGGCGGCCTTTTCTTTTTTATCGTAATCGGAAATAATATCGAAGGCGACCTCGTCCACCACGTGAACACAGCCCGAATTTACGTCCAAAACGATATTGTATCCGTTAAGCTTATATGCGTGTATCATAAACGTCCTTCTTACAGAAAAATTGCCGCAGGTAACCTGCGGCAAAGCTTCAAGCTTTAATTATTTGCTCTCTTTGCACTTTTCGCACTGCTGATTAGCGACAGAGCAGGAAGTCTTGCTTGCAGACTGACAAGAGGTCTGACATTCGCCGCAGCCGCCGGTCTTAGCAGAAGCCTCGAGGTCGCGAGAAGATAAAGTTTTAATTCTTTCCATTATTAAACCCTCCTTAAGGGAAATTTTATTTTTAATTATGTTACCATAAAAAAACCTATTTGTCAAGGCTGTTCGGAGTTTTCCTCTTCCCGGTAAATCCAATTTCAGCCATATTTTTTATTTTTCGGTATTATTTTGATATTTTGAACGAAAGAGTCGAAAGGATATAGGAGGACGATATTGACAAAAGTGAACATATTTGGTATAATTTAATTATAAAACAGAAATAGGTGATACCAATGGGTTTAGCTGAAGAGTTACGGATTTCCGATTAAATTTTTTACCGATGTAGTATAATATAGAAGAGGTGAAAAATGAGAAAATTTTTTAAGTTAGTTTCGTTAGTTTTATGTTTGTTTTCGCTTGTATCTGTATGCGGATGCAAGCAAAGCAAAACATCGAGTATTCCTTCAAGTGATACAGCTTCGGTCGAAAAAGATAAAATAACCTCTGAGACTGATTCGCCTAAAGATAGCGTAACGAATTACGACGAATCAAAAGACAACGCTCAAAACAGTAATATCATTTCCGTTGAAAGAAAACAAGAAATAATAAACTTTTTAAAAGAGGCTGAGCCTGCGTGGCACGAGTGGGAGTATCTGCAATATGACGCTTGGGGGCCTCAAGCATCATGTGCGTTGGCTGCCGCAGACGAGATGTGCAATGTTGGAATAGAAGGTGTCCCTGTTATAGCAGAACTTCTAATAACCGAATCGCCTATTTTTGAGGGAGGGTTTCCACGAGATTATCTTAGGCACGGAATGTATCTGATACTTCGTATAGACCCTAACGATGCACACGGATGCAAAGGAACGCATAGAATCGATGATTGTACTGCAGATTGCATTGCGGATTTTTATTTACTAAGCAAAACCGAATGTCCAAAAATTATTTCGTCGGGTAACAGCGTAAAAGAGAAGCTTGCGAAGCTTCGCAGGTTTGGAGTATACGCCATCCCGTATGTTGTAGAACAAATTCAAAACGGCTTTGATGAATATGCGTCATTTTTTACCGAGATCGGACTGCATCTAAGCGCACGAGAATACGCGCACTTGGTTATAGAAAAGCATCTTTATAGCGATGAGGTATATAGCGATGCTGAATATAACAAAGGTGCCAAAGATTTTGATTATAAGCTCTGGCTGGAGGAAAATAAGGAAGATTTAGATAATCTCTTTAAATTCCTTGACGCCTACTGCGCCGAATATGAGGCGGAGCAGAATAAGTAACAAGCTAAAAGGTCGGACCTTCGGTTGTCCGATCTTTTACGTTTTACGGTAATTTTTAGAGGTAGATAGGTATTGCAATTTTTAAAAGGCTTTGGTATAATATGATGTAATCGAATCTATTCATAAAGGAGGCGGAGGAAATGGGTAAGATCGTTTCGGTCGTAAATCAGAAGGGCGGAGTAGGTAAGACTACTACTGCCGTAAACCTTGCCGCAGGTATCGGTAAGCTCGGCAAAAAGGTTCTTTTAGTCGACGCCGACCCACAGGGTAATACCACCTCGGCCTACGGAATAGAGAAAAAACGTCTTGTCGCCTCGGTTTACGACCTTCTTATCGGAAAGGCAAACGTCGGCGATACCATCGTCCCGACCAAGTTCGACGGGGTAGACGTAATTCCCTGCAATATGGATCTTGCAGGTGCCGAGGTAGAGCTTATCTCTCTCGATGAGCGTGAGTCCCGTCTTAAAAGCGGACTTATAAGGGTAAAGGAAAGCTACGACTATATTTTTATCGACTGTCCTCCCTCTTTAGGCCTTATAACGATAAACGCCCTTTGCGCTTCGGATACGGTGCTCGTTCCTATTCAGTGTGAATATTTCGCGCTTGAGGGACTAAGTCAGCTTATCGCCTCGGTAAGGCAGGTAAAAAGGCTTTATAACCCGAGGCTTGAGCTCGAAGGGGTCCTTCTTACCATGTTCGACGGCCGACTGAACCTGACTCAGCAGGTGGTAAGCGAGGTAAAGCGCTTCTTCAGTAAGGAGCTTTACGGAACCACCATCCCCCGCGCCGTTCGTCTTTCCGAAGCCCCAAGCTACGGAAAACCCATACAGTATTACGACCCCCGAAACAAGGGTGCCTGCGCCTACGACGATCTGGCGGAGGAATTTTTAAAGAGAAACGGAAGGTGAAGCGCTTGGCAGATAAAAAAGGCGGTTTAGGCCGCGGACTCGATTCGCTATTTAGCGCTAACAGTGAGGAAACCTTATCTACCGAGGTAATGCTTTCTCAGATAGAACCAAACCGCGATCAGCCCCGAAAGGACTTCGACGAGCAGGCTCTGAATGAGCTTGCCGAGTCTATTAAAGAACACGGTCTTTTACAGCCGATTCTTGTTCGCTCAAAGCCCTCGGGCGGCTACGAGATAATCGCGGGCGAGCGCCGCTGGCGAGCATCCCGGATAGCGGGACTTCGTACCGTTCCCGTGGTTATAAAGGAGATGGACGAAAAGGAGGCCGCCGAGGTGGCCCTTATCGAAAATCTTCAGCGTGAGGATTTAAACCCCGTGGAAGAAGCAATGGGCTACCGTTCCCTTATGGTATCCTACGGCCTGACCCAGGAGCAGGTTGCCGAGCGTATGGGAAAATCCCGTTCTGCGGTGGCGAATGCCCTCCGTATTTTAGACCTTACTCCAAACGAGACCGAAGCCTTAAAGGCGGGAAAAATTTCGGCAGGTCACGCAAGAGCGCTTCTCGGCGCCGAAAAGGGCTCGACTCTTCGCTCGGATATGCTTAGGGTCGCCTTGGCAGGAGCCTCGGTTCGCGAGCTTGAGCTTATGCTTAAGAAGAAAAAAGAGGCTAAAAAGACCGAAAAAACGGTAGATACCTACTACACCGAGGTCGAGCTTGCCATAAAAAACGAGCTCGGACGTACCGTTAAAATAACCCCAAAGGGTAAGGGCAAGGGAACCCTCACCGTCGAGTTCTACAGTAAAAAAGAGCTTGAAGATTTTGCAAAAAGACTGACTGATTAGTCAAAGGAGATATAAAAATGTTAGACATTAAAGTTGTAAGACAGGATCCCGAAAGGGTAAAGCAGGCGGTTAAAAACCGCAACGGAAACCTCGATAAAGAGGTTGATCAGCTTTTAGAGCTCGACCTTCAGCGCAGAGAGATCATCACCGCCGTTGAGGAGCTCAAGGCTAAGCAGAATTCGGTTTCCAAAATGATTCCTCAGTATAAAAAAGAGGGCAAGGACGTAACCGCTATTCTCGCCGAGATGAAGGAGATCTCCGACAAGATCAAGGCCGACGACGCAAAGCTTTCCGAAATTGAGGATAAGCAGAGAAGCCTTCTTCTTATGATCCCCAACATCCCCTCCGATACCACCCCCATCGGCGTTGACGATTCTTGTAACCCCGAGATAAGACGCTTCGGAGAGCCCAAGAAGTTCTCCTACGAGCCCAAGGCTCATTGGGACATCGGTCAGGACCTCGGAATCTTAGATCCCGAAACCGCCGCAAAGGTTACCGGTACCCGTTTTCATTTCTATAAGGGCCTCGGCGCCCGTCTTGAGCGCTCAATAATCTCCTACTTCCTCGATACTCATACCGAGTTCGGCTATACCGAGATTCTTCCTCCCTTTATGGCAAACCGCGCATCCATGACCGCTACCGGTCAGCTTCCCAAGTTTGAGGAGGATGCCTTCAAGCTTTCGAATAACGAGTATTTCCTTATTCCTACCGCCGAAGTACCCGTTACCAATATGCACCGCGATGAAATTTTAGACGGCGCACAGCTTCCTATTAAATACTGCGCATATTCGGCCTGCTTCAGAGCCGAGGCAGGCTCTGCAGGAAGAGACACGAGAGGTCTTATCCGTCAGCATCAGTTTAATAAGGTCGAGCTTGTTAAATTCGCCGACCCCGAAACCTCCTACGACGAGCTTGAAAAGCTCACCAACGATGCCGAGCGCGTGCTTCAGGGCTTAGGACTCCCCTATAGAGTTGTCTGCCTCTGCTCGGGCGACCTTGGCTTCTCTTCGGCCAAGACCTACGATATCGAGGTATGGATGCCCTCCTACGGACGCTACGTCGAGATATCCTCCTGCTCCAACTTCGAGGATTATCAGGCTCGCCGCGGCTCCATCCGCTTTAAGAAGACCCCCAAGGACAAGGCACAGTTTGTACATACCCTTAACGGCTCGGGTGTAGCCGTAGGCCGTACCGTTGCCGCCATCCTTGAAAATTATCAGAACGAGGACGGTTCCGTTACCGTACCCGAAGCCCTTCGTAAGTATATGGGCTGTGACGTGATAAAATAATAAAAAATCCCCTCGTCCCTCTTACATTTTCATATTCCGCCTTTGGCGGAGATTTAGTCTTATGTGTTAGGGATAAGGGAAAAGGGGAAAGGGGAAACAAATTTATATCGCTCTTTCGGGAAATCCCCTTGTCCCTCATCCCTCTTCCCTAAACCTCAATATTTCCCTCGGCGAAGCCGAAGATGAAAATAAAACCGCCACACGGAAGTTATGATTAGGGGTAAAATTAGAGGAAATGTATCTGATTAGGTGCATTTCCTTTTTGTGTTTGTAAAATTTTACGGTTGCAGTTGTAGGGGAGGGGCTTGCTCCTCCCGTGAGACATCGCAAATTTCGTAAAACTATTCGGCAACCCTTGTAGGGGTCGGCGTCCTCGACGACCAGAGCGGGACTTATTGTTTAATTAAATATGGATTGTATGTTATCCCGTCCGGATTTGCGATATAGGGTTTCCCTCATCCACCACTACGTGGTCCCCCTTCCCCCAAGGGAAGGCTGACGGATACCGAAGCATTATATCGGGAGGTTGTAGGGGATGGCGAGACCTCGACGTGCCGTATATATAACCTTTCCCATTTCCCTCGCGAAGCGTTCGGTATCCGTTTTTAATTTTCAACTTTCACTTTTAAGTTTTCAATTTTATCCGCGCCGCTTGCCTCTTCCCTCGGCCCTAGGCCCCGGGCCCTCGTCCCTAACCTTTCCCCTTTCCCATTTCCCTTTTCCCTGCGTCAAAGGCGTTTCTCTTTTCTGTCCACTGTTCACTGACCACCGACCACTGCCACCGGTCCCTGCGTCAAACCCCCGTCCCTGCTCTCTATTCTCTGAATTGTGGTATTGACTTATCGGCTGTATAAATTTACAATTATTAAAAATAACCCTTGAGGTGAGCAATATGGAAGTATTTAAAAGAAGATGGTTTATGTGGGACCTTGCCCGTCAGCGCAGGTTCGACCGCGAGGAATTTTTGCTCGTTATAAATAAGCTGGCCGACCTTGGCTATAACGGACTCGGCCTTTATTTAGAGGGCGCCTTCGAGTTTAAGAGCCTCGGCGGAGTTCTTCGCGAGGGGGTAATGACCTACGAGGATGCCGCTTGGGCAAAGGAAAAATGCAGTGAAAAGGGAATCTTTCTCTTCCCCCTTACAAACGTCGTGGGACACATGGAGCATTTTCTCCGCCAGGAACGCTTCACCTGTCTTCAGTCCTCTACCAACCCCGAAAGAGACGTGAATTTCGGCGCTCCCGAGGCTGAGGAGTTTGCCCTTAAAATAATTTACGAATATCTTGAGGCCTTCGATACCGACTATATTCATATCGGCGGAGACGAGGTCAGACTTAACGAAGAAAACCGTCAGCTTTACGCAAAATTCCTGTCCGGACTTTGCGATAAGCTTATATCCGACGGCAAGAGGGTCGGCGTCTGGAACGACCTTTTATGGTATCATAAGGAGCTGGTCGTTCCCTTCAGCCGCGAGGTCGAGATCTTCGATTGGCACTATCACGGTCACCGTCCCGAAAGCATCGAGTTTTTCAAAAAAGAGGGCTTTAAGAATATTATCGTCTGTCCCTGCGAAAATTCCTGGATAGGCTTTATCGGTCATCAGTTCCTTCGCGACTGGGTCACGGACGATAACAAGACCCCCATCGAGTCCGACGAGGTCGAGGCCTTCTTTACCGATA
The DNA here is from genome assembly GCA_004560045.1 of bacterium. Taxonomy (GTDB): domain Bacteria; phylum Bacillota; class Clostridia; order Oscillospirales; family Acutalibacteraceae; genus SFWF01. The sequence continues at coordinate 22,679 of SFWF01000014.1, forward strand.
TGGCCGAAATAGTGGAGGAGGGCAACCGTCAGGGCCTTCTTACCCTTTGGGAGTCCACCATGGGCCGCGATATCTGGGGTCAGTGGTCGACCATCGCTCGCGCAGGCCTTTATATGAACGGAAGGTTCGAGGCGAAAAAGCGCAATGACGAGGTCATCGAAAAGGCGCTTTTCGGAAGAATTACCCCCTATACCGAAATTATGTATATAATTCAGAAGGAGATACACTCTATCTTCCGAAGCCCCGAAATGGTCAGCTACGGAAGACGAATGCTCTTTTTAAAGTCGGTATATCTTAGCGAAGCCAAGGTTTCCATCGAAAATCGGGACGAATATTTCGAAAAGGCCGCCGCGCCTATCGCAAAGATCGAAAAACTGCTTGAGGGCTGGAATACCGAGAACGAATTTGAAGTTCGCTGTAAGGCCGACCTTATATCGGTGATGGGAATGATGAAGGCAACCTTTGCCATAAAGACCGCCTTTGGCGCCTGCAGAAGGCTTTATACCGAGGCCGCAATAAAGCAGTTCAGCTCCCCCGAGGAGGCCGGGGCCCTCGCCTTAGAGTTTGCCGCCGGATTTGACACCGCCGCAGGCCTTATGAGGGAATACCGTATAACCCTTGAGAAGCTTATTTCCCATACTGCCCACACCGAGACCGATCTCCTTCGTCTCGATGCCTCGGTCGGATATACCGAAGCCCTCTCCGAGCTTATAAAGGATCGGGTCAGCTCCTCCTCCTTTGCGAGGATCCCGCTTCCTACCGTAAACGTCCTTCTGCTTAACCTTCTTGAGCAGCAGATTATCGAAAAATAACAATTAAATGTTGAAAAAATTCCCTTTTTATGGTATGTTAAAAGCAAATACCGGAAAGGGGATTTTATTATGTCAGAAATTATGAAAAAAGAAGCTGAAAAATTCGGCTTCGAGTATGAAAAGCACGGCCGCAAGCTTGTTTGGCACGATGAGTTCGATAAGGACTCCATCGACTTCGACAAGTGGAATTTCCGTCGCACCATGGGCGGTAAAGACCGCATTTACGACAACTCGGAAAAGCACGCAAGGATCGAGGACGGTCACCTTCTTATGCAGGTGTACGGTACCGACGACCCCGAGCATCCCTGGTCGCTCTCCGAGGGCTTTACGACCTCCGATACAATGCTCTTCACCTACGGCTACTTAGAGATAAAGGCAAGACCTCCCTTCCGTCACGGTGCATGGCCCTCCTTCTGGATGCAGTCCGCGACACCCTTCAGAACCGTTCCCTGGTTTAGTGAGGTCGATATCTACGAGATATTCTCTTCCGAAAATAAGGTTGTTGCCAATATTCATAAGTGGGGAGAGGGTCAGCATACCTCATTAGACGGCGTAGAGAACGCTTCGGACCGCGCCTATTTCTTTGAAGACTTTGAGAATCTTAATAACGAATATCACATCTACGGCTTCGAGTGGGACGAGAAATATATGTACTTCTACGTTGACGGCGAGATGTATATTAAGTTCGATATAACCGAAGAGGGCTGTCAGGTGCCCAACAACGTCCTCCCCGGCGTACAGTGCTTCCACGACCCCCATTTTATTATCTTTAACGACGAGATATTTACCCCAAACGGCGGCTGGGTAGTACCGGGCTGGAGCCTCGTAGACGAGGATCCCCTCCCCATCGACTACTGCATCGATTACGTCCGTCTCTATCAGAAGGAGGGCGAGCGCCTTATCCTTAAGGACGAGATCGCAAAGAAGACCGCCGAGTCGAAATAATGAAGGATTATATCTTAAGATATGCCGCCCCGGCTGAGGACAGTATCCTCGGCTGGGAGCGTCAGTCTTTGCCCCTTGGTAACGGCTATATGGGTGCAAACCTTTTCGGACGCTTTGACCGCGAGCGTATTCAGTTTACCTCAAATCGCCTTCAAAACCCCTTAGACCTTGGTGGAACAACCTCCTTTGCCGATATGTACATCGACCTCGGTCACTTTAGCGTCGAGGACTACGAGCGGGGACTGAACCTTAACCGCGGTGTTGCTTATTGCCGATATAACTCGGAGGGCACCCACTACGAGAGGGAATGCTTTACCTCCTATCCCGACGACCTTTTGGCCCTTTGCCTTACCGCCGATAAGCCGACCCTTAGCTTTAAGCTTTCCCTTTCTATCTCCTATCTCGGAGAAAGAGCCCCCGATGAGGGCGGCAAGGAGGGCTCGGTCAAAAACGAAAAGGGCGATATTATCCTTCGCGGCCGCCTCTGCTCAAGAGACCTTATCTTCGAGGCGCAGGCCGCCCTTTATACCGACGGCGAAAGGATCGACACCGAGGACGCGATTGAGGTTAAAAACGCGACCTATGCCGAGATATACTATCTTCAGGACACGAGCTACAAGCTTTGTCCCGAGGTTTTCTTAGAGACCGATTTTTCTAAAAAAGCGCTTGGCGACGACCCTCACGAAGCCCTAAGGGAGCGTCTGCTTTTTGCTAAAAGACAGGGCTACCGTTCCCTTTACGACCGTCATTTTATGGACTACAACGAGCTTTTCAGCAGGGTCGGTATCGAGCTTGGCGGAAAGGCCGAGGGCTATACCGACGAGCTTTTGGCAAAGTACAGAGAAACCGCCGAAAACCGTTATATCGAGGAGCTTTATTTTCAGTTCGGACGCTATCTGCTTATTGCCTCCTCGAGAGAGGGTACCTCGCCCTCTTCCCTTCAGGGGGTATGGAGCGCCTACGATAAGACCCCCTGGTCGGGCGGCTTCTGGCACAATATAAATATTCAGATGAACTATTGGCCCGCCTTTTCCTGCAATCTGGCCGAAACCTTCCCCGCCTATGCCGAATTTTATAAGGCCTACCGCCCCGTTGCCGAGAAGCTCGCCTCCGATTTTCTTAAAACCAACTATCCCGAGGGCTACAGGGAGGGGCAGGGAGAATGCGGCTGGATGATTCCCACCGCCTGCAACTCCTACGAGATCGGCGCGGAAGGGTCTGAAATGGGACACTCGGGACCGGGTACGGTGGGAATGACCTCCAAGCTTTTCTGGGAATATTACGATTTTACCCGCGACGAAAACGTCCTTAGGGAGCTTACCTATCCTGCTCTTAGGGGTGCGGCGCAGTTTCTTACAAAATGCGTTAAGGAATACGACGACGGAGTCTGCCGTGCGGCGATTTCCGCCTCCCCCGAGCAGATCGTGGGCGGCGCCTGGGTCATCGACCGAAAGCGTAATCAGTTTTATTATCACACCGTGGGCTGTGCCTTCGATCAGCAGATGATCTACGAAAACGGCCTCGACTTTTTAAAGGCCGCCGAGCTTCTCGGTAAAGAGGATGACGAGCTTTACCGCCTTCAGAAGTCGCAGATCGACCGCTACGCCCCCGTGCGCGTCGGCTACAGCGGTCAGATAAAGGAATTTGAGGAGGAGCATTTCTACGGCGAGATAGGCGAGCTTCACCACCGCCATATTTCTCAGCTTATGTCCTTAGTTCCCGGCTCGGTCATCGGAAGCTCGACCCCTGCCTGGCTTGACGCCGCCAAGAAGACCTTAGAGCTTCGCGGCGATATGTCTACAGGCTGGGCTCTGGCACACAGACTTTGCGCCTGGGCAAGAACGGGTGAGGGCGACCGCGCTTATAGCCTCTTTAAAAACCTGCTTCAGACCCGTACCTACGATAACCTCTGGGATTGGCATCCCCCCTTCCAGATAGACGGAAACTTCGGCGGAACTACGGGAGTTGCCGAAATGCTGCTTCAGAGTCACGAGGGCTATATAAATATCCTTCCGACCCTGCCCTCGGTATGGCATACGGGAGCATTTTCGGGCCTTAAGGCGAGAGGAAACTTTACGGTCGACTGCGCCTGGGAAAAGGGTCGCGCTACCGAGATAAAAATAACCGCCCCTAAAGGCGGCGAGGTTAAAATAAGGTATAAAGGTATTAAAAAGGCGAAAATTTTCTGCGACGGTAGGGAAATAACCCCGATTTCGCAGGACGATTTATTCCTGACATTTAATACCGAGGCCGAAAAGACCTATACCGTTTCGGGCTTTGAGGAGATCTTTGCCGCCAAGGCACCCACCGACCTTTCCTATACTAAAAAGGGCCCGAAGGCAGAGCTTAGCTGGCTCGGAGAGGGAGATATCTACCGCGTCTGCTGTGCAAGGGAGGACGAAGCGGATTACACCCTTCTTGCCGAGACTACCGATACAAGCTTTACCTATGACCTGCCCGATGAAAAAGCGGTTTATAATCTTAAGGTTACCGCTCTTTATAAGGATAGGCCTCTTTCCGAATCGGCAGGCGCCCTCATAACCCTTCATCCTGCGGGCGACCTCGAGCTCGACCGCTATATCCGACATATAAACAAAATATCACAGTACGGTTAAATAGAAAAACTGCTTACGCCGATTTCGGACCGTACTCTTAAGGACAAATTGGTTTTGGAACAAAAATTAGTCCTGCCTCTTTGCCTCAAACCTTGAAAGACACAAAGTATTTCTTCGGTTT
>SFWF01000066.1 GCA_004560045.1 bacterium
CAACAGGTATCTGTCTGAAAATATATTTTTAATTTCGGGGCTTGTTTCAAATTTGTTTGCTACCTTGTTCCCGGATGTAACTCCGAAATAGTCAGCCTGCACAATATGATCTGCATCGGCAATACTGATTGTAAAGGCTTTTCTGGCTTTAATGTTTTTCACCGTTTTATGCGTTTCTGTGAGCTGCAAAGCTACAGTGTTGCGTGACTGCATCGTTCCCCATGCAGCGTTCATAACGTTCACGCTGTTATCTTCGTTGTATGTTGCAATCATCAAAACCGGCATAGGAAAAATACCTTCTGTTATATTCAGTTTCTTTCTCATAAAAATACCTCGCTTGTAATATTGGTTTGACAGATGTGTTATCTGCATATATAATTATAGCGGGTACAGAAGAAATAACAAGTACTGTCTTATTATACAGGTACTATTATTGAGGAAAGTGTAAAATGATTAAGAATTATATTGAAAACGCAAATTTTGAAGATACCGGATTCAGCTATACTCTTTCACTTATATCCGGCAAACACAAGATGGTTATTTTGTATTGTCTGATGGAATTTGAAGTTGTGAGGTTTAATGAATTAAGACGATATTTGAAGAATGTGTCGGACAAAACGCTTAGTAACAATCTGAAAGAATTGGAAACAGATAGACTGATTGTTAGAAAAGAATACCCCCAGATTCCACCAAAGGTTGAGTACAGTTTAAGTGAGCGAGGTAAATCCCTTATGGAAGTTTTGGACCAGTTATGTATTTGGGGAGAAAAGAACAGAGAATAAACTTCCAATTTGTCGAAGAGAGCAGTCACACTACTTTTGCTTTCTTTTACCTCTATTCTGCTCCGTTTTTCAATGAAATAAATCCCTTGCGGGATTTGTGAAATATTGCTTCGCATTATGAAATAGCTTACGCTATGAAATACGCTGCGGCGTATGAGGGATTTATTTTATTTCATAATCCGAAGGATTATTTCATATTGCGTAGCAATATTTCATTCAGTTCGAATCCCCTTCGTCCCCGAGCCCTTGGCCTATACCCTATATCAGTTCTTATCCTTCGAACTAAATATAAGTGCGGCGATAAGGCCGAAGGTAACGGCGGCGCCTATTCCTGCTCCTGCGGCCGAGATACCTCCGCTTAAAATACCGATGCAGCCAAGCTCGTTTACCGCCTGCTTTACCCCCTCGGCAAGAAGATGACCGAAGCCGCTAAGGGGCACGGTAGCTCCTGTTCCTGCAAAATCCACAAGGGGGCCGTAAAGGCCAACCGCCGAAAGGGCCACCCCCGCCACCACGAAGCCCGTCAGTATTCTTGCAGGGGTAAGCTTTGTGTAATCGATAAGTATCTGACCGATAAGGCATATACCGCCGCCTACCAAAAAGGCCTTTATAAGATTTACTAAAATATCCATATTCTATCACCCTTTATATTATCTGCCGTATTTTCCCCAATATGCTTCTTGAAAAACGGGGAAAAATGCCTTATAATAAAGAAAACAAATTTCGGAGTATTATATATATGAATATATTCTTTTACACCTTGGGCTGTAAGGTGAATCAGTACGAAACGCAGGTTATGGCCGAGGCCCTTGAGCAAAAGGGACATAGGATAGTAACCGATATCGAAGCCGCCGACTGCGCCGTTATAAATTCCTGCACCGTAACCGCCGAATCCGACCGAAAAACCCGTCAGGCCGTCCGCCGTATGCGAAGAAGACTGCCAAGCGGGGTCGTAATTCTCGTCGGCTGTATGCCGCAGGCCTTTCCCGAGGAGGGAGCGGCGCTGAGCGAGGCCGATATCGTTACGGGAAACGCTTCGCCCCAAAAAATTCCCGAGCTTTTAGACCGCTTTATAAAAAGCGGAGCTCGGATCGTCGAAATTCTTCCCCACGAAAGGGACGAAAAATACTCGACCCCCGCTATCTGCCGTTTTGAGGAGAGAACGAGGGCCTATATGAAGGTTCAGGACGGCTGTGACCGATACTGCACCTACTGCACCATACCGAAGGCAAGAGGCGTCATCCGTTCCCGCACACTCGGTGAGATCGAGGCCGAGGCGGCAAGACTTGCCGAGAACGGCTTTAAGGAGCTGGTGCTCGTCGGAATAAACCTTACCTCCTTTGGTAGGGACCTCGGAAAAACTATATGCGATGCCGTTTCCGCCGCCGCAAGACCCGAGGGAATAAAGCGTATACGTCTCGGCTCCTTGGAGCCCGATCACATAAGCGACGAGACCTTAGAAAAGCTTAAAGGCGAAGAAAAATTCTGTCCTCAGTTTCATCTTGCCATTCAATCGGGCTCGGATACGACCCTTAAACGTATGAACCGTCACTACGATACCGCCTTTTACCGCGACCTTGTAAAAAGGATAAGAGACCGCTTCGAAAACCCCTCGATAACCACCGATATTATGGTAGGCTTTGCGGGGGAGACCGAGGAGGAATTTAACGAAAGCGTCGCATTTTTAAAGGAGATCGGCTTTGCGAGAGCCCACGTTTTTGCCTACTCGAGAAGAGAGGGCACCGTTGCCGCCGCTCTTAAGAGTCAGGTCGAGCCTGCCGAAAAGGACCGTCGTGCCGCCGTTATGGCAAGGGCGGCCGAGGAATGTGAGGAGAAATTCCTTAAAACTCAGGTCGGAAAGACCGCTTCGGTACTTATCGAGCGGTATAAAGACGGCCTCGCCGAGGGTTATACCGAAAATTATACCCGTATATCCTTCCCCTATCCTACCGACCCGACGGGAGAGATCCTTTCGGTCAGGGTCACCGAGGCTATGCCCATAAAATTCAGCCTATAATTTGACAAAACGACGGCCTCATAATATTGCCTACGATATAAAGCTTACATTTATTCGAAAATTTTGAGCCTCAAACAAAAATCCGCCGTACGGCGGGTGCGGTTAGGGATTTATTGAGAGCGTAGGGGAGGGGCAAGTCCCGCCCGCTCGCAAACTTGTTTTTTTATAAAAGAAACACGGCTGCGAGGTTTTTCTATTTTACCCGTAACGCAATTATCTATCCGCTATTCTGTTGCGGGTGGGACTTGCCCCTCCCCTACAACCTCCCGATATATTGCATCGGTATCCGCAGGCCTTCCCTAGCAGGGAAGGGGGACCACGTAGTGGTGGATGAGTAGAAACCTACACCACAAATCCGGACGGGATAACATACAATCTATATTTAATTAAACAATAAGTCTCGCTTCGCGCAGTGGACAGAAAAGAGTAACGCCTTCGGCGTGAGTAGCGCTGCGCGCGAGTAATAAGAGTGAAGAAAACAAAATTGCTTCGGTATCCGTTTTTAATTTTCAACTTTCAATTTTAAGTTTTCAATTTTATCCGCGCCGCTTGCCTCTTCCCTAAACCTCAATATTTCCCTCGGCGAAGCCGAATATGAAAATAAAACCGCCTTAAGGCGGCTTTTTGTTTTGAGACAGGTTTCTTTAAACCCGTTATTTACATTTTTTAACTATTATGATAGAATAAATCTGAAATCAGGTGACGAAATGAAAGAAGAAAGAAAGTATAAAAACGGCGAGCTTATAAAGCGTTTTCTGCCCTATTATAAAAAATATATTCCTACCGTTATTTTCGACCTTTTCTGTGCCTCTCTTACTACCCTCGGCGAGATAATTTTACCCCTTATTATGAGGGATATTACCAACGCGGGGCTGTCGGGCGGAGTCGGCCTTACGGTGGGCTACGTTATCGGGATCGGCGTGCTGTACGTCGTCCTTCGTCTTATCGATGCGGCGGCCTTTTACTATATGGCCTATTTCGGCCACGTTATGGGCACCAAGATCGAGACCGATATGCGAAGAGACGCCTACGGTCACCTTCAGAAGCTCGGCAATACCTATTTTAACAACACCAAGGTCGGTCAGATAATGGGCCGTATCACCAACGACCTTTTCGACGTTACCGAATTTTCACATCACTGCCCCGAGGAATTTTTTATTGCGGGAATAAAGGGGGTCGTCTCCTTTATAATCCTGCTTAACATAAACGTTCCCCTTACCCTTATAATCTTCGCCATAATCCCCGTTATGCTTATAATCTGCCGTGCGATAAACAAGAAAATGCGGGCCACCTTCAGGCAGCAGCGTCAGCTTATCGGCGAGCTTAACGCCCGAATAGAGGACAGTCTTCTCGGTCAAAAGGTGGTAAAGGCCTTTGCGAACGAAGATCTTGAAAAAGAGAAATTCTCGGTAGATAACAAGAACTTTTTCGGGGTAAAAAAGCGTTCCTATAAATATATGGGCGCCTTTCAGACCACGACCCGACTTTTCGACGGAATTATGTACGCCGTTACGGTTATTGCGGGGGCCCTCTTTATGATAGACGGTCAGATCACCGCAGGCGACCTCGTCGCCTACCTCCTCTACGTTACCACCTTTATCGCTACCGTCCGCCGAATTATCGAATTCTCCGAGCAGTTTCAGCGGGGTATGACGGGTATCGAGCGGTTTATGGAGATAATGGACGCCGATATCGAGATCTTCGACGAGGAAGGCGCCGTTCCCCTCGAAAATACGCAGGGAAATATCGAATTCCGTGCGGTCTCCTTCGAATACCCCGACGACCATAACAGGGTCTTTTCGGGACTTGAATTTTCAATCAAAAAGGGCGAAAAAATCGCCTTCGTAGGCCCCTCGGGGGGCGGTAAGACCACCCTATGTAACCTTATTCCCCGTTTTTACGACGTTTCTGCGGGCGAGATCCTCTTAGACGGTAAAAACATAAAGGAATACACGCTTAAATCCCTTCGCGAGAATATCGGAATGGTTCAGCAGGAGGTCTATCTCTTCTCCGGAACCGTTTTTGAAAACATCTCCTACGGAAAACCCGGCGCCTCTATGGAGGAGGTGGTCGAGGCGGCCAAAAAGGCGGGGGCTCACGAGTTTATATCGGCTCTTCACGACGGCTACAACACCTATGTAGGCGAGCGCGGCGTCAAGCTCTCGGGCGGACAGAAGCAGAGGATAAGCATTGCCCGCGTTTTCCTTAAGAATCCCCCCATAATAATCCTCGACGAGGCCACCAGCGCCCTCGATAACGAGAGCGAATTCGAGGTTGCCAAGTCCCTTGAGGCCCTTAGCGTCGGCCGCACCACCATCACCATCGCACACCGACTTTCAACCATTAAAAATTCCGACCGAATTATGGTTCTTACCGAGGACGGAATCGTCGAAGAGGGTACCCACGAGACCCTCCTTCAAAAGAAAGGTCTTTACTGTAAATTTTACGAAACGGCCAACCGATTAAAGTAATATAATCAAAAAAGGAGGCAGAATAAATTGAAAAAATTTATTTCGTTGCTGCTTTGCGTCGTATTTATGATACCCTCTTTTTCTGCCTGCTCAACCGGTCCCAAAATGGTTGAGACCCTGTCCGAAAACCTCGATTCGGCCTGCTCTCACAGCTTTTCAAAATGGGAAAAAACAGTCGAGTCCACCTGCACGAAGCAGGGACGTCAGGAGCGCACCTGCAAGGACTGCGGCGGTAAGGAAATTCGGCTTTACGAGACCCTCCCTCATACCGAGGAGGTAGTAAAGGGAAAGCCCGCGACCTGCCATACGACAGGGGTAGGGGACGGTAAAAAATGTACCGTATGCGGCGAAATTACCGACAGCGGAGTCTTTCTGCCCATAGACGAGAGCCTTCATCAGTTTGAGGAGATAACCGTCGAGCCTACTCTGCTTATAAGCGGCTCCACAAAGGAGATCTGCACGATCTGCGGCTTTAACAAGAACGGGGAGAATCAGGGCCCCATAGACCCGACCCTTTTGGGACTTCCCGTTTTAAATTTCGACGGAAGCTACCGAAGCGCCACCAAAAGCAAGCCGGTCACCGTAAAGGCCACCGTTAAGGGAGACGGCCTTAATTTCACCTGCTACGCGACCCTTAAATGGCAGGGAAACACCTCTATAAAATTCGATAAAAAGAACTATACCGTAAAATTCTACAAGGACGAGGATCTTACCGATAAATACAAGTTCGATCCCTTCGGCTGGGGCAAGGAGAACGAATACTGCCTTAAGGCCAATTGGATCGACGCTACTCAGGCCCGAAACGTCGTTAACGCAAGGCTTTGGGGTCAGATCTGCGCCAAAAGAAAGAATTTAGACCCGAATCTAAAGGAGCTTCCCAACTACGGCGCCATCGACGGCTATCCCGTTCTGGTTTATATGAACGGGGAATTCCACGGAATGTATACGATGAACATCCCCAAGGATAAGTGGATGTTCGATATGAAAAACGACGAGACCAAGCGTCAGGCTATCCTTATGGGAGCGCAGTGGGGCGAATCCTCAAGGCTTTTCGAGGAGATCCCCAAGGGACTGAGCTTTCAGTGGGAGATCGAGCATTGCTCCACCGAAAACGAGGACTGGGTCAGGGAGAGCTTTAACCGCGTAATTCGGTTTTTGAACACCGCCGACGACGAGACCTTTAAACGGGATATCGATAAGTATATCGATAAGGAAGCCTCTATCGATTTTATGATCTTCGTTTATACCATAGGCGGCTGGGACAACTACGGTAAAAACATCCTTTACGCAACCTTCGACGGTAAAAAATGGATACCCTCGGTATACGACCTCGATACCTCCTGGGGACTTTATTGGGACGGAACCAAGTACGAGGAGCCGGGAATAGGGCTTCCCGTCGCCAACAAGACGCAGTTTGTTTTCAAAAAGGCTGAAAACAAGCTGTTTACGCGTCTGCTCGATACCCATAAGACCGAGATCGTCGCCCGCTATAACGAGCTTCGGGCGACGGTGCTGAGCGACAAGCACCTAAAGGAAGAGTTTTCGAGCTTTATTGGGGGCTTCCCCCTCCTTGCTCAGATGGCGGAGGAGGAGACCTGGCCCGAGATTCCCTTTATAAAAAATGATCACGATAAGCAGCTTCTAGACTACATCCCGAAGCAGATGGCCGAGGTCGACGAATTTTTCCGCGACGTTAGCAAAATGATACGGTGATGTTAGGGAAAAGGGAAATGGGAAAGGTTAGGGAGAAGGGGCTGCGCAGGGGCAAAACTGCGTTTTGCAGGGGTGCTACGCACAGAAAAAGAGCAAAACTTCGTTTGAGCAGCGTTGCGCGCGAGTAAAAAGAGTAACGGGTACCGAAAACAAAATTGCTTCGGTATCCGTCAGCCTTCCCTTGGGGGAAGGGGGACCACGTAGTGGTGGATGAGGGAAGCCTACTCCGCAAAACTAAACGGGAAAATGTCCAAACTTTACTTTATCAAACATTAAACTTCGCTCGGGTCGTCGGAACGCCGACCCCTACAAAAGCAGCCGAAAAGTTTTATTCAAAATTGCGATATCTCACGGCGGAAGCAAGTTCTCGCGCTGCGGCGCTCGGTCTCTCGGCGGCTCTGACGACGCACTGTGTCGTCATTCACTACCGCTTCGTGCGCTTTGCTTAACCCGCCCTAAGGAAGTTATGATTAGGGGTAAAATTAGAGGAAATGTATCTGATTAGGTACATTTCCTCTTTGTTTTTGTAAAATTTTACGGTTGCAGTTGTAGGGGATTTCCTCTTTGTTTTTGTAAAATTTTACGGTTGCAGTTGTAGGGGAGGAGGGAAAAGGGAAAATGGAAAACCAATTTATATCTCTTTTACGGGAAATCCCCTCGTCCCTCATCCCTCGTCCCTAAAGATGAAAATTTTCTTCGGAAGATAGACAAACCCCGCCATCACGGGGTCTTTTTTGTTATACCGTTTCCAAAAAGTCACAGAGCTCCTTAAGGCTTCCCTTTTTACAGTCGGGCATATCTCCCTCAACTATAAGGCAGTCGGTAACGAGATAGGTGTCCATTCCCGCCTGAGAGGCTGCCCAAACGTCCTCCCTGGTGTTATTTCCCACCATAAGGCATTTTTTCGGGTCGAGACCTAATTTTTCACATATTTCAAGGTAGTATTTCGGGTTAGGCTTGCAAAAATGTGAATTTTCGTAGGTGGTAACGAGGTCGAAATCCTCGGGGTAAAGGTCGACCCAGGAAAGACGGGCCTCTATTGCGCAGGCAGGGAAAAGGGGGTTGGTGGCCACCACGACCCTTTCGGCCTTTTTATGGGCAAGCGCTACCGCCTTTTTCGAAAGCTCGGTAGGCTGTGTTGCGGCCTTGGCCTTATGAAAATCGGTATGATAGAAATTATCGAAGGTCGGAATATGCCCGTAGGCCTCCTCCCCGAAGATCTTCGAAAAGACCTGCCAGAAACGGGTCTCGTTATTTTCGGTACCGTCGTTTTTGACCATAGCCTCGACCCCCTTCCACATGGCGGGAATAAGGGTTTCTCCCGTATATCCGTGGCAGGAGACCGCCTTTATAAGCAGGCCGAAATAGACCCTTGTAAACTCGTCGTTATCCATGGGCAGAAGGGTTCCGTCCATATCGAATAAAATTGCCTGATAACTCATTATTCCTCCCGTCCGCTCTCGAGACTGTATCCCGAGGCTTCTATTTTTTGGACGATTCCGATAAATCTCGCGGTGTCCTCTTCGCCGATGATATTCATAATTTTTTCTGCAATCTCCAAGGAGGCTGCGTGAACGCCTGTAAACAGATCGAGCCTTTCTTTAACGCATTTAACGTATAGGGTCCGTCGGTCGCTTGTGCCCCTGACCTTTTCGAGCAGACCCTTTTCCTCGAGGGAATTTATCGTTCGGTTTAAAAGAGATTTAAGCATTCCCGTGCCCGTCCTAAGCTCCTTTACCGAAACGAGTCCCTCGCCGTCCTCCTTATAGCGACGGTATAGGCTCAGCATAACCACCGCCTCGTTATACACAAGGCCCTTTGTAATTCGGCTGTTTTTAACGATAGCGGTAAGCTTTACCCAGGCAAGCAGCAGGGCTTCGGCGTTTTTCGTATCTTGCATAACGGCTCCTTTGCAAGGTTCACAAAGTGAACGAGATTTTAGAATATTATACTACGAAATAAAATCTCTGTCAATACGGACGCGCACCAGTACGGCGGTTTTATTTTTTTCTTCCACCTTGCGGCGGAGGTTTTTCTTTGTGGTTTAGGGAGGAGGGAAAAGGGAGGAGGGAAAACCAATTTTTATCTCTCTTACGGGAAATCCCCTTGTCCCTTTTCCCTGCGTCAAAGGTGTTACGAAACTTGTCAAGAATTTCGGACTGATAGAAGAGTGAAAAATTGATTTGGTACTGAATAATTGATTCCCGAATGTAATCTTACTGAATTGTAATATAA
>SFWF01000015.1 GCA_004560045.1 bacterium
TTTACGTGTACCGCAACTCCGCTGCCTGCGGGAACATGAATCGCAATAACTATTTTTGATATATCAAAATTGGTGTTTAGAAAATTTCGCATAAAATCGCTCCTTTCTAAAAAATATTATAATATTTTGTTTTGATTTAGTCAAGTTGTTTTGTTTTATATATTTACATTATACTTGCGTTTAATATAATAAAATCAGAAAGGGGAATGCTCTATGCTTTATGTTGGAAAAGAAAGCTATGAATATATTAAATCAAAATACGTCCGTCCCACCGCTCCGGTAGAACGCTTTAACCGTTTTCAGCGTGCCGACGATATCTATGAGGAGAATTCGGGTCTTGCTCCCGATAAAATCTACGAGGGGATAAAGGAGCTTTTTGATAAAACAAAAAACGAACCTCACCCCGTATGTAAAGCAAAAGCCTTCGCCTACGTTCTGGACAGTACCCGTATAAACTGCGATATAAGGGACCGCTATCCTGCCATCAATATGATCGACCGTCCTCTTCATAAAATTATTATAAACGAGTGGAGTCGCGAGGTCTTCGACGAAAAGCTTCACGAAATCGCCCCAATAAGGCACCTTTACGAATCAAACGGTGTCTGCACCACCTGGCCCGACTACGATCACTCTGTTCCCACCTGGAAGGATATTTTTTCTTTAGGCTTTAAGGGCCTTCGCGACCGCGCCGAAAATATTCGAAGCAATCTGCAAAAGGAAAGACCCTTAACCGAAGAGGAAGCCGCCTTTTTCAGCGGCATAAAAATAACCTACGACGCTATTATCCGCTTTGTGAAAAGATGCAGGGCGCAGGCCGAAAAGCAGAATAATTTCCGACTTGCCGCCGCCCTTAAAAATGTAGGTGAAAAAGCCCCCGAAACCTTCTATGAGGCGGAGCTTGTCGACTATATCTACTTTATGCTCTGCGAGCATGTTCAGGGCCTTCAGGTGCGCTCCCTTTCGGGCTTTGACGACGAGCTTTATCCCTTCTTTAAGTCAGACCTTAAAAAAGGCGTTACCGAAGAAGAACTAAGGGTAGAGCTTGCCTTCTTCTTTGCGCAGTTTGCCGCAATAGATAACTATTGGGGTCAGCCCGTCTTTATCGGCGGCACCAAAGAGGACGGAGGTAGCCTTGTAAACGAGCTTTCCTACCTTTTCCTCGAAGTTTACGATAAAATGGGTATACATAACCCCAAGGTGCAGATAAAGGTTGGCAAAAACACGCCTAAGCCTTTCCTGGAAAAAGCCCTCGATATGGTTCGCCGCGGAAACAACTGCATTGTTTTCGTAAATGACGAGCTTATCCAAAAATCTCTTATCTCCCTCGGCGCCACCCCCGAGCAGGCCCGTACCGCCGACGTTAAGGGCTGTTATGAATATGCCGTAAAGGGAGCCTACAGCTCGGGTATGAACTATTTTAACCTTGTAAAACCTATAGAGTTTATTTTTCACGAGGGTAAGGACGGACTAAGCGGAGCAGATTTCGGTCTTACTCCGCCCGATCTCGGCAGCCTTGATACCTTCGACGAATTTTATAACGAATATAAGCGTCAGCTAAAGTACCATATCGGAAAAATAATGGAAACGGTAAACGTATATGAGGATTATCTTGCATATATCAACCCTCAGTCTATGCTTGCCGCAACCTGCGACCATAACCTTTATGCCGCAAAAGACCCTCTTGAGGGCGGCGCGGTCAAGAACAGCACCACGATGGCTTTCGGATTTTTAGGCGACGCCGCAGATAGCCTCGCGATGATAAAAAAATACGTTTTCGATAAAAAGCTTCTGACCTTATCCGAGCTTAAAGTCGTTCTCGATAATAACTTTGAGGGTAACGAAGAGCTTCGCCTCCTTTTTCATAGCGACCCCGATAAATACGGTAACAACCGCGACCTGCCCGACTTTTTCGCCTCGGATATTGCGGATTTCTGCAAAAGCGTCGTTATCGGTAAGCCTAATGCCAAAAAGCGCGGCGGCTTCTGGATTATTGGCTTCCACGTCGCCCGTATGTCCTATACCTTCGGTCTTAAGACCCTTGCCTCACCAAACGGCCGAAGACAGGGGGAGGAGCTTTCCAAAAACTGCTCTGCCTCTATGGGTCAAAATAAAGAGGGCCCCACCTCTGCTGTTCTTTCGGTCACTAAGATAAACGCCCTCGGCGTCCCCGGTGACGTCAGCTTAGACCTCGGAATTCATCCCACCACCGTTAAGGGTGACTTGGGACTTCGGTCTATGTACTCTCTGCTTATGACCTTTATTGACCGTGGCGGTCACGCGGTGCAAATAAACGTCTTCGATGCCGAAACCCTTCGTGCGGCGCAGAAGAACCCCGAAATGTATTCCGATCTTCAGATCCGCGTCTGCGGCTGGAACGTACTATGGAACAATATCAATAAAACCGAGCAGGACGGCTTTATCCGTCAGGCGGAGAGTTTGGTGTAACGTGCAAAAATTAAACCTTAAAACAATTTTACTTTCTCTTATAGTTATGGCGCTTTGGGGCTCTCTTTTTCCCTGCATAAAACTTGGCTATGCCGCCTTCTCCATAGATTCCGCCAACGTTCCCAATATAATTATGTTCGCAGGAATGAGGTTTTTACTTTGCGGTGGGGTAGTCTCGGCAATAGCCCTTGTAAAAAGGGATAAAATCGCTGCCCCAAAAACCAAAAACGTATTTTTGATCCTTTTTATAGGCCTTTTCGCAATTATTCTTCATTATGTCTGCACCTACGTAGGGCTTGCCTTAACCGACGGTTCGAAAACCGCCCTTTTAAAGCAGCTCGGCTCTCTTTTATACGTTTGTCTGGCATTTCTGTTTATAAAAAGGGAAAAATTCAGCATCTATAAAATTATCGGCGGTATAGTCGGATTTTGCGGAATTATTGCAATAAATCTTACCTCTTCGGGGGTCAACTTTTCGGTAGGGGATATTCTGATAATCGGAGCTTCGGTCTGTACCGTCGTTTCGGGAATTCTTACGAAGAATATCGCAAGAGATAATTCTCCCTTCTGGATAACCGGCATATCTCAGCTTTTCGGCGGAGCAGTTCTCGCAACAGCGGCGCTGATTATGGGAGGAAGCTTCTTAAGCTTTAATTTAAACGCCGCACTCATTTTCGGCTATATATGCACCGCATCCACCGTTGGCTACATCCTCTGGAACTATATTTTAAAGACCTCAGACCTTTCAAATATGTTCATCATAAAATTTGCCGAACCTCTTTTCGCCTGCCTTTTCTCGGCGGCACTTCTCGGGGAGGATATATTTAAACTGCAGTACCTCGCCGCCTTTATTCTGATTTCGACGGGAATTATTCTCGGCAATAGGTCTGCGAAGGCATTAACGAAATAAGAAAAGTTTTTTACATTATTAATGAGGAGACGTGATAAAAATGAAGAAAATACTTTTAATTGGTGATTCAATAAGACAGGGCTATGATAAATATGTAAAAGCCGCCCTTAAGGACTCCTTTGAGGTGGTTTATCCAAGCGAAAATTGTATGTTTGCTCAGTACATATACCGAAGTCTTCACAACTGGAAAGAAGCCTTGAATTTAGGAGACGAGGTTGAGCTTATACACTGGAACGCAGGTCTTTGGGACACTTTAGAGCTTATAGGCGAAGAGGGAAGTGACGGTGAACTGACGCCTCCGGAAATATATGCATTTTATATTGAGCGAATCTGCAAAAGAATAAAATTTCTTTTTCCAAAGGCAAGGGTTATCTTTGCAACCTCCACACCCGTTCAGGAGGAGCTTTTTAATAAAACTGTTGCGATAAGAAGGAATGAAACCACTCGAAAGTATAATGAAATTGCAGTAAAAATCGCAAAAAGCTACGGCTTTTTCATAGACGATCTTTATTCGGTGGTAGAGACTGCCCCAAAAACTTATTATTCTGACCTTACTCATCTCTATACCCCGGAGGGTACTTGCCTGCTGACAAACGCGGTGATCAAATCGATTTGCGGTGTTACAGGCACTGATTTTACAGAGTTTAGCATAGCAAACTTTGAAGAAGTCAAAGAGATTTTAGGAATATAATAACAAATGCCGAGAAACGGGTGATCCGTTCCTCGGCGTTTTTTCTATTCCTTTTTAAGCCTGTCTGCAATAATAAGCGCGGCTCTTTCTCCCATCTGACAGCAGTTTCCCGTCACTCTGTAGGAAGCCATAGCCTCGCGGGAGCCCGAAATGCATCTTCCTGCCACGATAATTCCCTCATATCCTTTAGGAACGAGGGCGCGGAAGGGTATCTCGTAGGGTAGAACCTTAAAGCAGTGCTGACCCTTGTTGCTTTTTGTATGAAGGTCGGCTCCGAAGGTAACCTTGGCTACCGCGTCGGGAAACTCTGCACCCGATAAAATATCTTCGGTAGACATTCTGTATTCCCCGATGATCCTCCTCGATTCTCTGACTCCGAGAACTCCCGAAGATGCCACAAGCTCCAGCTCCTTAAATTCTTCATCGTACGCCGTCAGCAACTCGAAGGCCTCTATCATCTGTCGGCGCCCCTCGACGGTTGCCCGACCTATCTCCTTTGCGGAAAGGGGATCGTGCTCGTACATATGGGTAAACTGAACGACTCCGAAATGAGAATTGGGTACGGGAATAAGGTAGGGTACCTTAAAGGGGATCTCCTTGCCTGCTTTTTCGTAAACGGCGTTCAGCTTTTCGTATATCATAAGTCCGTCCTTATACTTTTCGGGAATATTTCCCACGATGAACATTAAGGTCATTCCCTGACAAACGGTATAGTCTCCATCCTCTCCAAGCTCAAAGTGACAGCCGGCCGAAGCGGCAACGCTTCCGTCTCCCGTACAGTCGAAAACGTATTTCGCCTTTGCCGCAAACCTTCCGCCTATGTTTTCAAAAACTACTCCGTTTACACTTTTGTTATCGAAAAGGGTTCTTGAGAAATTGGTGTTAAAAAGGACCTCTACCCCTGCCTCGCAGGCCTTCTTATCGAGAATATGCTTCATATATTCGTAGTTAAAGCTCTCGTTCCAAAAGCCGCCCCACTGTCCCTTTTCCTTTAGGGCATCGATAAGCTCTTTGAGTAAGCCGTCTTTGTTTTGGTGGTCGAAAAGGGGGTTCATAAACCCCGTTGTCCAGGCACCGCCTAAACAGTTGCTTTTTTCAATAAGCAGGGTCTTAAGTCCCTGCCTTCCGAGGGTGATTGCGGCACTGCAGCCCGCAGGCCCTGCGCCTACTACGATAACGTCGTATTCGCCGTATATCGGCGTGGTTAAATTTTCGGTTATATGTTTCATATGGTGACCTCCTCTTTTAACCCAATTATCATATAAAGTCTTGCATAATGCAATTGATAAAGTTATAATAAAAATGGATAAAATTAAAGTGAGGTAATACTTTGATACAGGGTTTAAAGGTGGTCTTTTGTACATATTTTAAAAATATTGAAAAATTTCGCTATAAAAGCGAGACCTACGGGGAATACGTTGCCTTCTGTCTTATGAAAGGAAGCTTCCGCTATAGTATCGGAGACGGTGAAGAACGGATATCAGCGGCCCCCGATGCGGTCATCTGTCCGCCGAAAACCGCCTTTAAAAGGGAGACCGCAGAGCCCTGCGAGCTTTGTATGATAAAGTTCACCTGCACCGAGCCTTTCGAGCTTTCGTCACCTTTTTCCTTCGACGTTGCCCGTTTTATTTACAATATGGAAAAGCTCAAGGACTGTGTTTTTTGCTCCGACAATCTAACCGAAACACACCGTCATTTCTGTAACGATACCGTCTATATGCTTTGCGAAGAGTCGACCCGCGTATCTGTCGTAGACTGTGCCATAAGCTATATTAACGAAAATTGCACCAAAAATCTTAGCATTTCGGAACTTGCGGCAGCGAGCGGATTTTCTGAGACGCATTTTATAAATCTTTTTAAAAAGCAAACGGGGGACACCCCGAAAAATTACCTTATAAAAGCCCGACTGCGTCTTACTAAGCAAATGCTCTGCTCGTCGGATAAGAGCATAGGCGAGATTGCGGAAGATTGCGGATTTTCCGACGAATATTATTTCTCGCGGCTTTTTAAAAAATATGAAGGGCAGACACCCTCAGCCTTCAGAAGACAAAACGGCGGATAGAATGCCCACACACCGCTTGAAAGGGACGGCGCCATAAGAAGGATCGTGCGTTTTATGGGAAACTAAGGATCGACGATATTTCTCCTTTGATACTGCTTCGGGGAGGAGCCTGTTTCCGCTTTAAAGGCCTTTGAAAATGCGCAAAGAGTGTCGAAGTTAAGGGCTTCGGCAATCTCCGCCATAGTCATTTCGCCCTCGTCAAGCAATAAGCATGCATGGTTTATTCTAAGTCGGTTTCTGTACTGAATAGGCGGCATACCGATGCTTTTACCGAATATTCTTCTTAGCTGAGAAGGACTTAAGGCGCAAAGTCGTGCAAGCCTTTCGGTCGAAAAGGGCTCGCAGAAATTTTTCTCGAGATATTCTGTTGCCGCCTTGATCTTCGGATCGATCCTTCTTTCGCTCGTTATAAAGCAAAGAAACCTCGAGATCAGGGCATAGACCGTAAAGTCGTCGGCGGGAGAGAGAAAAGCGGAAATAAGCTTTGGAAAATCCTCTGCTATCGCTCTGCTTGCAAACGACGGAATTAAGGTGGGACACTCGGGCATAGTGGGAAGGTCTCCGAAAAGCTGGAATTCAACCTGATGGCACCGAGCTTTTTCGCTTATAATACTGTATTCGTAAGAAGCTCCTTTAGGCAAAAACACCGAATCTCCTGTTTTTGCAAAAAATTCTCCTTTTGTCGTTTTGTAATGAAATTCACCTTCGATCACCGACATAAAGGAATACTTTTTTCGGTTTTCGACCGCAAGCCTGCGCAAAAACGGCGAGTGTGAGATCGCCGTGAGGCATTTTATACCGATTCCGATATCGGGTAAAGCCGTGCAGTTCAAAAGAATCCCTCCTTTTTGCTTATTTTATCATAACCGCGGTAAGACTTCAAGCAAATGCGCGAAAACTGCAAATTTTTGCGCGAAAGCTATCTGTTAAGGTAGCTTTAGAAATGCTATAATGAGGAAAAAGGAGGCTTTTTTATGGAAATTATCGGAAAACTTAAAACCTACAGATCGGACGAGCTTAAAAAGACCCGTATTGGTATCGGCTTCGAATGTGTCGATCGCGACCTGATAAAGCCCGAAAAGTGTTATGACCTTTTTGCCGAGACGGGTGCAAAGCTTGCCCGTTGTCAGACTGGCTGGGCAAAGACCGAAAGGGTCAAGGGAATTTACGATTTTGCTTGGCTTGACGATATTGTAGACAACCTTATCGCCCGCGGGGTTACTCCGTGGTTTAACGTAGGCTACGGAAACCCTCTTTATATGAACGACGTGTCCAATCCTACCGCGGTAGGCTGCGTACCCCTGTTTTACGGAGAGGAATGTATCGCCGCCTGGATGAACTTCTTAAAGGCAACCGCCGAGCATTTTAAAGGAAGGATAACCCACTGGGAGATCTGGAACGAGCCGGACGGCGTTCATTTCTGGTACCCGAATAAGCCCGATCCCAAAGCTTACGCAGAGCTTGTGAGCGTAAGCGCGAGGGCGATAAAAGAGGTCATACCCGATGCAAGGATCGGTGCCTGCACCTCCAACTCTGGGATGCCTTATATGTTTACGCTTTTTAAAAATATCCCTGCAGGTGAGCTCGATTTCTACTCTTTTCACAGCTACGACCGAATTCCGGAAGAAAGCTGGAGAAGCGAAAAATATTCTAAGGCAAGAAAGCTGCTTGACGCATTCGGTCATAAAAACTGTGAGATATGGATGGGCGAGGGAGGCCATGCTTCCTGGCATCCCGTAGGTCACAGTCAGTGCAAAGCGGGCGGCGGAAACGAACGCCGTCAGGCTATTTGGTTTTTGAGAAGAGGAATGCTCGATCTTGCCGCCGAGGTAAAGCTGACCTCCTTCTTTATGATCGCCGATGTGTACGAAAAGCCTTATGAAACTGCCGCAAAGACCGAAAAAAAGCCTGCCGCACATGGAATTTTAAACGGACTTACCTATACTCCCAAAAAGGTTCATTCGGTTCTTAAAAACCTTTGCGCCGTGCTTGGCGGAGATATCGTAAAGGGAGAAGGCGTTTTTCACGTAGATTTCCCGTTTGAGATTTTTTGCAAACGTCCCAAGACCGTATCCTTTTTAAGAAACGGAAAAGAGATATTCGCATATTGGAATCCCATACCCGTAGATGAGGACTCGGGAGTGAGACAGGGCGCTTCGGCCGATATTCCGCTCAGCGGTATCGAAAACCCCGTAGTTATCGATCTTTTAGAAGGAACCGTCAGTCTTATTGACCCGGAAGATTTCGACAAAGAAACGGGGCATATTGAGAATCTCCCGATAGCCGATTATCCAATGCTTATCTGCGATAAAGATACCTTTGAATGTGTGTAGATCGATCCCCGAAACCCTTCGTGCGGCCCAGAAAGATCCCGAAACCGTCAGGCTGAGGCCTTGATGCAGCCATAAATAATAAAAAATCGCCGAAGTCACTTCGGCGATTTTTCTATCGTCCCCCTTTTCTACCGCATCTTCGAAAAACAAAAGGTTTAAATTAGGGCACAAAAAAGTTGAATTATTAAAATAAATATAGTATAATAAATCATTATTGTGAATTTTCTTAAAATGGAGATATATAAATGACCGATTTTACCCCTATAGATGCAAAAATAATGCCTGCCCTGGCCCTTCGAGGCCTCGTCTGCTTCCCCGGAGTTATGCTTCATTTCGACGTAGGAAGAAAGAAGTCCGTAAAAGCCCTTAACGTGGCTATGGAAAAGGGTCAGAAAATATTCTTGGTATCACAAAAAAACGTTTTCGACGAGGACCCGAATGAAGCCGACCTTTACGATATCGGCTGCGTTGCCCGTATCTGTCAGGTGCTCCGTATGTCTGACGAAAGCGTTAAGGTGCTGGTCGAAGGCCTATACCGCGCGAAGGTGGTCGGAATAAATAACGCGGGAAGCTATATGACCGCCTCGTTCAGAAAATGCGAGATTCCCGTGACCCGTCACCGTCAGGTATACCTCGAGACCCTTGCCCGCAAGATACGTACCGAGTTCGAGGCTTATGCCTCCAAGGGCGTAAAGCTTGCCCCCGATATTGCCGCCACCGTCGCTTCCAACGACGACGTAGGCTTCCTTGCCGACTTTATAACCTTTAATATCCCCGTACCCGTAGATGATAAGCAGTTCATCCTTGAGCAGTTAAACCCCGTGACCCGTGCCAAGATCGCCCTTGAGCTTTTAGGTAAGGAAGGGGAGATAATCGAGATAGATAAACGGATCGGCGAAAGGGTCAAGAGTCAGATCGACGAGAATCAGCGCGAATACTACCTCCGCGAGCAGATAAAGGCCATCAACTTCGAGCTTTACGGCGATACCGCCGAGGACGAGATCGACGAATACTATTCCAAGATCGAAAAAATGCAGGCCTCAAAAGAAATAAAGGACAAGCTTGTAAGCGAGGTTCAGAAGCTCGCCAAAATGCCTCAGGGCTCTCACGAGGGTACCGTAGTCCGAAACTATCTCGATACCTGTATAGAGCTTCCCTGGGAGATCTATACCGACGCGGCAGTCTCTATCCCCAAGGCCGAAGCTATCCTCGACCGCGACTTTTTCGGTATGGAAAAGGTTAAGGAAAGAATTATAGAGCAGCTTTCGGTCTATACCCTTAACCCCGATATTAAGGGTCAGATAATCTGCCTCGTAGGCCCTCCCGGAGTAGGTAAGACCTCAATAGCAAGGTCGATTGCCGAATGTATGGGAAGAAAATATGCCCGTATATCCCTGGGCGGCGTTCACGACGAGGCCGAGATAAGAGGTCACCGCAAAACCTACATCGGCGCAATGCCGGGTAAAATAATAAACGCGATAAAGCAGGCGGGAAGCGGAAATCCCCTTATCCTCCTCGACGAGATCGATAAGCTGGCCGGCGACTATAAGGGAGACCCTGCCGCCGCTCTTTTAGAGGTTCTCGACAAGGAGCAGAACTCTACCTTCACCGATCACTTTATCGATATGCCCTTCGATCTGAGCCGTACCGTCTTTATCACCACCGCCAACACCGCCGCCACCATACCCGAGCCCCTGCTCGACCGTATGGAGGTTATCGAGCTTACCTCCTATACCCGTGAGGAGAAGTTTCAGATAGCCAAGCGGCACCTTGTTAAAAAAGAGGTTAAAAATCACGGACTCGACGGCCGAAAAATTAAATTTACCGACGAGGCTCTCTACGACCTTATCGATTTCTATACCCGTGAGGCAGGTGTGCGTAAGCTTGAGCGCTCTGTGGCGACCCTCTGCCGAAAGACCGCAAAGCTTATAGCCTCAGGCGAAAAGAAGACCGTAAAGCTCGGAAGCGCCGAGCTTAAAAACCTCCTCGGCAAGCATAAATACCGTCCCGAAGAGATACTTTCCTCCGACGAGGTCGGAATTATAAACGGACTTGCCTGGACGAGCGTCGGCGGCGAGCTTATGCAGCTTGAGGTATCGGTTATGGAGGGTACGGGTAAAATAGAACTGACCGGTTCCCTCGGCGACGTTATGAAGGAGTCTGCCCGTGCCGCAGTTTCCTACGTTCGTGCGAATGCCGAAAAGTATAATATCGAAGCCGATTTTTATAAAACCAAGGACATTCATATTCACGCTACCGAAAATGCCGTTCCCAAGGACGGACCGAGCGCAGGTGTTACGATAACCACCGCCCTTATCTCGGCCCTTACGGGAATACCCGTCCGCCGCGACGTTGCCATGACGGGAGAGGTCACCATCAAGGGAAGAGTCCTTGCCATCGGCGGCCTTAAGGAAAAAACTATGGCGGCCTACCGCGCGGGAGTTAAGACGGTATTTATCCCCAAGGCCAACGAGGCCGATATCGCAGAGCTCGATAAAACCGTCATCGCAAACGTAAAATTCGTCGTTGCCGAAAGGGTTGAAACTGTAATAGAAGGTGCTCTTAAAAATACCGACGAAAAGGAAGCGGAGAAATTTATTCCCGTTCCCGAGGTAAGCAGAGCCGCAGGCAGAATAAGTCAGTAGGAGAATTTCTATGAATTTAAGTACCGCCTTTTTCGAAAAGGCCTTCGGAACCTTCGAGCAGCTTACTGTTTCCGATCTACCCGAATTTTGCTTTTCGGGCCGCTCAAACGTCGGAAAATCCTCCCTTATAAATAAGCTCACCAACCGAAAGTCCTTGGCCCGCGTCAGCGGAAAGCCGGGCAAGACCGTAACCATAAATTTCTACCGCGCCGACGGTATACGTATCGTCGACCTTCCGGGCTACGGTTACGCTAAGGTACCCTTTGCCGAGCGTACTCGCTGGTCTGACCTTATGGAGGGCTATTTTAAATCGGGCAGAAATATAAAATGCGTTTTTGCCCTTATCGATATGCGTCATCCCGCCACCGATTTCGATATTTCAATGCTCGATTTTATGCAGCAGATGGACATTCCTTATCATATAGTCCTCACCAAATGCGACAAGCTTAATAAAACCGAGTATGCCGAGCGTTTAAGCTCGGTCGAGGAAGAGCTGTACGGCTTTATCGACGGCGCCGAAATTATTCCCTTTTCGGCACAGACGGGTGAGGGCGCCGATAAGCTCAAAAAAATAATTGAAGATATGATGTGATAAAATGCTTTCAAAGAGTTATGCAGTAAACGGTAAGGGTCATCTTACCATTGGAGGAGTCGACACCGTAGAGCTTGCGGAAAACTACGGTACCCCTCTTTACGTTTTCGACGAAAACGATATCAGAAACAGTTGTAGGGAGTTTAAAGCCGCCTTCGATAAATACTACGGAGGAAATGCCCGCGTCTACTATGCAAGCAAGGCCTTTTCCTGCAAGGAAATGTACCGCCTCACCGATAGCGAGGGTTTGTGCGCCGACGTGGTATCGGGCGGAGAGCTCTATACCGCCCTTTCCGCAGGCTTCCCCTCGGAGAATATCGGTTTTCACGGAAATAATAAAACCCCTGACGAGCTGGCATACGCCCTTGACAGCAGGGTCGGAAGAATCGTCGTCGACAATATCTACGAGCTTCATACCCTCGATGCTTTAGCAGAGGAGAAGGGAGTATGTCAGAAGATACTGCTCAGAATCAAGCCGGGTATCGACTGCCATACCCACGACTATATCAAAACGGGTCAGATCGACAGCAAATTCGGCTTTGCGCTGGAAAACGGCGAGGCTTTAGAGGCCGCGAAGCTCGCCACCGCTATGGAAAACGTCGAGCTTGTGGGAATTCACTGCCATATCGGCTCACAGATCTTCGAAACTCAGCCCTTCGTTGATGCGGCGGATATTATGGTATCGCTTGCAAAAACTATAGAAAAGAATTGCGGAAAGACCTTAACCGAAATTAACTTCGGCGGCGGCTACGGCATAAAATATTTAGAGTCAGATAGCCCTGTACCCAAGGGTGATAGCATCCGTCTGCTCTGCGAAGCGGTAAAGGAGGCCTCTGAAAAGTACGGATTCCCTCTGCCTACCCTCGCAATAGAGCCCGGTCGATCCATCGTTGGCGACGCGACCCTGACCCTTTATAAGATCGGCGTCGTTAAAACCATTAAGGACGTAAGAACCTACGTATCCGTAGACGGAGGTATGTCTGATAATCCCCGTTATGCCCTCTATGGCGCGGAGTATGAGGCTATCGTTGCAAATAAAGCCGACAAGCCCCGCGATTTCACCGCTACCATTGCGGGAAAATGCTGTGAAAGCGGCGACCTTATTCAGGAGCACACAAAGATTCAGACCCCCGAGGTCGGCGATACCCTTGCCGTCCTTTCGACAGGTGCCTATAACTACTCTATGGCAAGTAATTATAACAGAATTCCCCGTCCTGCCGCCGTTATGGTAAAGGACGGATCCTCTCGCCTTATTATCGAGCGCGAGACCTACGAAGACCTTATAAGGAAAGATATCTGATTTTATGATAGAGTTTAAAAGTCCTCAGCTTTCAGATTATAAAAAATTCGCCCCATTCTTTGCGAGTGAGGGCGAACTTTCCTGTGAAATGAATTTTATAAGCATATACGTCTGGAAGCGCGTGTATGAAAATCGGTTTTATATGGACGATAAAACTCTTATCTTTAAAAGTAAGACCGACGACGGTAAAGGCTACGTTTTTTCCCTCCCTTACGGCGACTTAGACTACGGAATGTCGATAATATTCAGCTACTGCAAGGAGCAGGGGATTGCTCCCAACCTCTGGGTGAGTCAGGGAGAAAGACTTACCGAATTTCTTAAAAAATATAACTGCTACGAAATAATTCCCGAGCGTGATAATTTCGATTATATTTACAGGAGGGAAGACCTGGCCGAGCTTAAGGGGAAGAAATATCACTCTAAGCGCAACCATATTTCGGCATTTTCTAAGGCCTATAATTGGAGCTACGAGCCCCTTACCTCCGAAAACAAAGCCGACTTTCTCGCCTTTTCGGATAAGTGGTATAACGATAAGGGAATAGAAGAGGACGAAGGACTGAGGGCCGAAAAACAGGCTCTCGGTGAAATTCTCGACAGTAACGTCGGAATAGAGTATAAAGGCGCCCTTATAAGGGTCGACGGTAGGGTAGTGGCAATAACCTTAGGCTCTCCGATAAACTCTGAGGTCTTCGATATTCACTACGAAAAGGCCGATAAGGATTTTTCCGTCGCCTATACCCTTATAAACCGTGAGTTTGCCGCAAGGGAGCTCGGAGATTATACCTATATAAACCGTGAGGACGACTTGGGCATAGAAGGCCTCAGAAAGGCAAAGCTTTCCTATAAGCCCGAAATAATCCTCGAAAAATACAGTATGATATATAAGGGTGAGTAAATGACCTTAAAGGAGCAAGCCTCAGCGCTTTATAAAACGGCATTTCCCGACGACCCCGACGATTTTGCGCTCGGTTTTATAAACCGATTTTTCGAAAAAAACTGCCGCTATATTTTAAAGGATGACCGCATAGTTTCGATGCTTTTTCTGCTTGACGGAAGTCTTAAAGAAAACGGGGGAAAGCGTCCTGCGCTCTATCTTTATGCCGCCGCGACCCTCCCCGAATATAGGGGTATGGGTCTTATGGCCGGGCTTATCGAAAAAGCCAAAGCCGAAGCAAAGGAAAAAGGTGCTTTTCTTTTAACAAAGCCTGCGACCCCTTCGCTTTTTAGCTACTATGAAAGCTTTGGCTTTAAAACCGCCGTCTTTTCGGAGGAAAAGCTTGTAAAAAGAGAAACCGACCAAAAGCCCCTCGGAAAGATCGGCTTTGAAGAATACGAAAAGTTAAAGGAAAAGCTTCTTGAAAATACCCCGCACGTAAATCTTACCGATAGTAAGTACGTCTTATCCTTTTTCGACCTTTTCGGCGATGAAAATACTGTCGCTGCCGTCGATACTGCCGAAGAGCCGCCCGTAGTTAAGGAGTTTATAACGGGGGACGGGCAGGGGAGAGACAGGCTTTTAGCGTCCCTTAATTCCGACGAAGCCATCTTCCGTATAAACGGAAATACCCCCTTTGCCATGACTATTCCGCCAACCGACACTTCCATTCACTTTATGCTGGCCCTCGACTAAAACAGCAACCGCCGTATGGCGGTTTTTTTTCATATTCGGCTTCGCCGAGGAAAATGTTGAGGTTTAGGGAAGAGGGACGAGGGGATTTCCCGTAAGAAAGATATAAATTTGTTTTCCCTCCTCCCTTTTCCCTTATCCCTAACCATTAAAGCTACACCTCTGCGGCACGCAGAAGAAAAAACCGTCTTAAGGCGGTTGTTTTTTTAATTACGAAAATACCTTTATAAAATCCTTAATATGCTTTTTATGAACTACGGCGGTTATATGGTCGCCCGATTCTATGGTGGTATCGCCTCGGGGGATTTCCATCTTGCCCTTTCTAACCCTTGCAATTATAACGCAGTTTCTCGGAAGCTCAAGCTCTCTGAGGGTAATGCCGCTCTGCTCCCAGCCGTCGGGTACCGTAAGCTCGTTGACCCCTGCTTCTCCGCGGTTAAGGGTGGCAAGAAGCCTCAGATCTCGGCTTTCGACCTCGGCCTCGATAAGCTCGGTAATTATCTGTGTGCTCGAAACGGCAATATCCGCTCCAAGGGCCTTTATGGTTTCAAGGTTTTTCGGGTTGTTGGCACGGGCCACGACCTTCCTAACCCCGAATTTCTGCTTGGCGAGCTGCGCCGAAACGAGGTTATCCGCGTCGTTTCCCGCAACCGCAACGAAAACGTCGGCCTGCTCGACTCCCGCAAGAGCAAGGGCCTCGACGGTGGTTCCGTCGCCGAAGTATACGGGAATATCAAGCTCGTTGGCGATTTTCTGACAGGTATCCCTTTTTCTTTCTATAAGTCGAACGTCGTGTCCGTTTTCGGTAAGGCTTTTAGCGGTAAAATAGCCGATTTTTCCGCCACCTACGATTACAATCTTCATATTCTGTTCTCCGTTAATCTATTAAGCTTGCAAAAATAAGCTTGTCGCTTTCCTGAACTATTCGGTTTTTCTCTGAGGATAAATAGGTCTTACCCGAGGCGTCGGTGATCGCGAATAAAAGATATCCCGTAACGCTTACGTCGGCTACCCTGTGTCCCGCGAAGGGCTTTCCCGAGGTGTATTCAAACTTTGCGGTATTTATTCCGAAATTAAGTCGTCTTGAAAATTCCGATTTAAGCAAAACGTCGGTAATTGCCGCCGAGGAGGTCTTGGTGGGGCATATCGTTTTAAGACCTGCCATTTCGTAAACCGATTCACGCTGAGGGTCGGAAACGATGGCTACAACGTTATCTATCTTGTATTTTTTAGAAGCAATCTGAGTAACAACAATGTTGAGATTATCGTTTTCGGTAACCACCGCCATTGCCGAGCAGTCCTTTATTCCCGCCGCCTCTAAAACCTCTATATCTATTGCTTCCCCTTCAACCGCAATACCCGAAAAATCGGTTGGCAAAAGGTCTAATGCGTCTCGGCTCGAATCGATGATCGCTATTTCGTTGCCGAGCCCCGAAAGGGTCGTAGCGAGGCTTCTGCCGAGAGCGTTACAGCCTACGATAATTATGTTCATATCTTTCCTCCAAAGAAGTCTTTTACCTTATTATATATCCAAACCTTCTTAAGTTCAAGAGATTTTATAAAACCTCTTCCGTTGACAACCGCTGAGGTTTGTTGTATACTGTAAAAGTAAAAATATGTCTCTTTGAGGTGCATTATGGTAAAACTTTCTCCCTCTGTTCTCACAAGCGATTTTTTGACTTTAAAGGAGATCATTCCGCAGTTTGAAGCTTCGGGTGTCGATATGCTTCATCTCGACGTTATGGACGGAATCTTTGTCCCCAATATTTCCTTCGGCGTTCCCGTTATAAAGTCTATAAAAAAGCATACGAATATACCTCTTGACGTTCATCTTATGATCGACCGTCCTCATAGGTATATAAAGGAATTCGCCGAGGTTGCCGACTGGCTCGGCTTTCACTATGAAGCAGGCTCCGACGTGGCCGGGCTTCTTAAAGAGATCCGTGCACTTGGCTGTAAATCCTGCCTGACCATCAAGCCTGCAACCGCCCCCGAAGAGATCTTCGAATATCTTCCCCTTTGCGATATGGTTCTCGTAATGTCGGTGGAGCCGGGATTTGGCGGTCAGAAGTTTATGCCAAACTCCCTGCCTAAGCTTAAGGCGCTGAAGGCTGAGGCCGAGCGTCAGGGACTGAGTATTGAACTCGAAATCGACGGCGGTATAAACGCCGAGACCGCTCCTCTTGCCGTAGAGGCAGGAGCCACCGTTTTAGTCGCAGGAAACTATATCTTCTCGGCCGAGGATATTCCCGCTACCGTAAAGAATATAAAGAGCCTATAATTTCGCCGTAAGGCCAACCGCCTTTTCGGGGAGGATAAGTCGGCCGTATTCCTCGGTCATCGCTTTGTGGCATTCGCCCGTAAGGGTCCTGCCGAAAAACTCGCCTGCAAGATCGGCTATTTCAAACTCGGCGCAAAGGCAGGGTAGAAGCAGTCTGTATTTCCCCTCGTAAAAATACAGCCTGCCCTGACCGTAAAATTCGGGAAGGCTGAAAACAAGCGCCCTTGCCGCATCGGCGAGATTTCCAATGGCTGAAAACTCAAGAATGAAACAGTTTGTTTTAGTCGACCCTTTTCCCTGACCTGAAAAGAATATATCCATACCGCCCCGTCGGTTTTTAACCGCTCGTGCGACTATCTCCCTTCTTTTCGGTCGGTAGCCCATATCCCTTACCGCCTTTTTAAGAAGACTTCTTAAAACATATCCGGTTTTGGGATCTCTGCCCGAGGGCGAGCTTTCTCCGAACAGCCTTGCTACCTCAGAGCGTGTAAGCGAAATTTTTATACGGTCTTTGTCTATGGGTAAATAGGTCATCAGGCTACCTCCGAAATTATAGCGAAAATTATGAGTAAAACCGTCGCCTACGCAAATAATATTTTGGGTGACGGTATGAAAAAATCAACAAAACAGAGTATAAAACTCTTTTTTAAATCAGCCTTTCTAACCGCTCTCGGCCTTTTGGTTATTGCTATAGGCTTTATGGCTGCGGAGCATTTTTTGGGCTGAAAAATATGTAAGGATGATAAATTATGAGTTATAAAGAGCTTAAAAGCGGAACCGACGTCCGCGGAGTTGCGTCGGATAAGGGTGGAAAGCCCGTAAACCTCACCGACGAGGCCGTTTATGATATCACTTCGGCCTTTGCCACATGGCTTTCTGATAAATACGGCAAAAAAACAAATGAGCTTACCCTTGCCGTCGGTCACGATTCCCGTATATCCGCCGACCGTATCTCGGCAAAGGTTATAGAGGCCTTATCAAATCTCGGTGTACATATTAAAAGCTGCGGACTTGCTTCTACTCCCGCTATGTTTATGACTACCGTCGATCTCGGTACCGACGGTGCCGTTCAGATAACCGCAAGTCATCATCCCTTCGATCGTAACGGACTTAAATTCTTTACAAAAGAGGGCGGTATCGACGGAAAAGACCTTTCGGCCATAATCGAAATCGCCGATAAGGGCGGCTTTGCTTCCCTTGACGGCGCTACCGTCGAGGATGTGGACTATATGTCGCAGTATGCCGCAGGCCTTCGCAAAAAGATATGCGACGGAATCGGAAAGAATGAAGGCGAAAAGCCTCTCAGCGGTTACCATATTGTCGTTGACGCAGGAAACGGTGTGGGCGGATTTTATGCCTACGACGTTTTAGAGCCTCTCGGAGCCGATATTTCGGGAAGCCGCTATTTAGACCCCGACGGAATGTTCCCGAATCATATCCCGAATCCCGAGGATAAAACCGCTATGCAGAGCATTACCGAAGCCGTAAAGGAAAGCGGTGCCGATCTTGGCGTTATCTTCGATACCGACGTCGACCGCGCAGGCTGTGTTGACTCTACGGGTGAGGAAATAAACCGTAACCGCCTTATTGCCCTTGCTTCGATTATCGCATCGAACGGAAGAAAAGGCGCAACCATAGTTACCGACTCGGTAACCTCCGACGGACTTAAGGAGTTTATCGAAAAGGACCTCGAATGTCACCATTACCGCTATAGACGCGGCTATAAAAACGTTATCGATAAGGCTATAGAGCTCTGTGCTCAGGGTATCGACTGTCCCCTTGCTATCGAGACCTCAGGCCACGCCGCTTTAAAAGAAAACTTCTTCCTCGACGACGGCGCATATCTTATCACCAAGATAGTAATCGAGCTCGGACGCGGCCGAGACCTTAACAAGACCCTCGAAAATCTTAAATGTCCCGTCGAGGAGCGCGAGTGTCGCTTCTCAATAACCGAGCCGGACTTTAAAACCTACGGACTAAAGGTAATCGACGAGCTTGAAGCCTTCGTTTCATCCAAGCCCGAAACCTATACCGTTGCCGACGACAACCGCGAGGGACTCCGCGTTTCAACCAAATACGGCTGGTTCCTCCTTCGTCTCTCGGTTCACGACCCCGTTATGCCGCTTAACTTCGAAAGTGACGAAATCGGCGGAATCAATAAAATGGTCGCCCTTATAAAGCCCTTCTTTGCTTCCTTTGGCGGTCTCGATATTTCGGCCCTTAAATAAATCTATATCCCGGCTTTTGCCGGGATATTCTTTTAGCCCTCGTCTCTGTCCGAGCCGCATCCGCAACCGCTCTTAGGACATCCCTTAGGGAAGAAATCGGCGGTAGGGAAGTCGATGCGTCTGAATACGTCGCAGGGGGTGTCTGCCGTAAATTCACACTGCTTTTCGGGGATACAGAAATCGTATACGGGTACCAGCATCTGAACCTGACGAATAAGTTGAACCACCGTAAATAGACCGATGGTAACGTAGGCGGCATTTCCCGTATCGGTGGCGGAAAGCTCACAGCCTCCGAGGAAATTAAGCACACAAGGAGGAATTGCCGCAAGATTATCGGTTACGGTACCTGCAGGAGCAATTCTTGCCGCAAGGGGAATGGGGCAGGCAACCTGAACGGTGGCGGTGGGGGAGACGTTTCCTCTGCAGCAGCATACGTCGGCCGCTTCCTCCGTGTCCTTGCTCGTAAAGGTCTTAACGTTACCCTCTCCGCCGCAGAGAACGACCGTCTTGGTGTAAAGTGCAATACCTCTTACGTCTACGGGGCAACTGCAGGGTCCGTTCGAAATATCGAGATCGATCACGAAATAAAAGTTAAGATCGACCGAATAAAATCCGTGACTGAGGTTTACGGGGGTTACGTCGATGGTAACATCTACGACCTCGGCGCCTTTTACCTTAACGCTTGAAGCCGCGGAAATAAGCGTCTGACCTTCCTCGCAGAAATACACTCTTAAATCCTCAAGGCAATCTCTGTCACAGCAGGAATCGAAAATTCTTCCCGCATCGATGCAAACGGCTTCTTTAAAATTCATATTATCTAAACTTCCGTTTTGAGCGTCAGCCATATAATGACCTCCTGATAAGTATTGAAGCGCGGAAACATCCAAACTTCTAACCCATTATATGCAAACACTCTCTTTGTGATAAAAAAAGCTCTGAATCCTTTCAGCAGTATGACGGCTTTTTTGACTTTCAGATAAAACAAATTTCGAAATAGATAAATATTTTTTATTGTACAGCGCCGTCAGATATGGTAAAATATTCTAAAATCGTGGTGTGAAAGCTCGCCACTAATTCTTAAGGTGGTGAACAAATGAAGCATATAACCGTCGGCCGCGAATTTAACAGAGGTAAGATAGCCTTTGTTGAATGTGTTAAAAACGGCCCTCTCGAAAATATTGAAATTAAGAATAAATGCTTTTTGCTTATTCTTCTGACAAGCGGAAAGCTTGAATTCTCGGTAGGGGAGAATACCGTTTCGGCCTCGGCTCCTTCCTTTATCTGCTTCGACGAGACCGAAGACCCCGTTCTCCTTAAAAACACCGCCGCAAAATATATATGTATCTATTTTCACCCGAAATATTTAAACGTCAATATGTGCTTCGGGCTTCTTCGTTCTAAAAGCTATGGGGATATTGCCTCGGTGCACGATATGTTTATGCTGAAGCCCTTTATCGATAAGGTCTACGTTATTCCGATTCGTCAGACGGGAGCCGAAAAGATCGAAGCATCGGCAGAATATATGCAAAAAGAGCTTTCCGAGCAACGCGACTGGTATTGGTCCTGCCGCGGCCGCTCCTACTTTATGGAAATAATAATTGCTCTTGAGCGTATGTACGGGCTTATGGGCTATATGGTCGACGGAAGCTCGGCCGACTCTGCCCCTGCGGTAGAAAGTCCTCTGCTTCGTGAGGCTATACTTTATATTGAAAGTCATTACGGCGAGAATCTTACCCTTTCGGATATCTCCCTTGGTGCAGGACTCAACCGTACCACCCTTACCTACCTTATGAAAAAAGAGCTTGGCTGTACGGTTATGGAATACCTTATGAATCACCGAATTTCCGTGGCTAAAAAGCAGCTTGCCTTTACCGAGGTGCCCATAAAGGATATTACCGCAATGGTAGGCTTTAAAACGGTTCAGCATTTCGGACGTGTCTTTAAAGCGAAAACCGAAATGACCCCCGCCGAGTTCAGAAAATCTGCGGTGGATAAAAGAAAGAAAAATTTCAGTTAAGGAGGCTTTTAAATGGGCAAATCGATAGCCGAGCTTAAAAAACAGCTTATACAGGAATTTAATTCTTTAAATATTCCCGAAATGAAAAGGGTCACCGACCTATATACCCTTAAAGGCTCTTTTATTAACCTTGAATATACTATGCCCGGAGGCCAAAAGGTAAAGCTCTGGGACGATAAAAAAATATATCTCGGAGCCGAGCTTTGCAAGGAAAGCTCAGACCGCTGCTTCGGCCTTGTAGCCGACGAAAGCTTTTTGCTTGTCTGCGAGTACGGCGATAACCGAGCCGACCCCGAAATAATACTCTTTAAAAAACGCATCTGATACTATAAAAAGGAGATAAACGGTGAAAAACAAACGACCGCTTTTTGAGATCCCCGAACAACTTAATAAAATCCTGACCGATAGCGGTATGCTCAGCGCTAAGCCTCTTGTTTTTGCCGAGGCCGATATGGACGTCTCCTGCGAGTTCCGTCCGCATTTTCTCCTCCTTACCGAAAAAACGCTTATTCACGGAAAAAGCAAAAATCTCGGTATGAGCGGCGGAAAAAAGCAAAAGCCCGACTACTCGGAGTTTACCCTTGAGGAGTATCCTATCGATAATCTTTCCGACCCTGCCATAGACGGCTTTGTCGTCGGCGGTGCCCTTCGACTTTCGGTAGACGGGGAGCAAAAGCCTGTTTGCGCCTTTACCAATACCTATAAAGGCCGAATAAACCGCCTAAAGGATATTCTCGTAACCCTCAAAAAAGGCGACGAGATAAAGGAAGACAGGCTTTATGAGGACGAAAGGGAGGAATTCTGCCCCAAGTGCGGTATGCGCTATCCCGACCGCGGACGCAAGGTCTGCCCCAAATGTATGGACAAGCGTAAAATATTCTTCCGTCTCGCCTCCTGCTTTAAGCCCTTTAAGTGGCATATCGCGGCAATAGCCGTCCTCTGTGTCCTTTCTGCTCTCGTAAATTCTGTGTGGCCTCTCCTTAACGGACGCCTGCTTTACGACGGAGTCCTTGCCGGAAATATCGACAACAGTATCTTTTCGGCTCTGCCATTTAAAGACGCCGCAATATGGCTACTCGTTCTGGTCCTTTCCATGGTCGTCGTAAAGTTTTTACAGCAGCTTTTCGGAATTATTCAGGGCCGAATCGTTGCCCGAGTGGTACCCGACGTTGTTGCCGACCTTAAAAAGAAGGTTTTTTCAACAATTAAATACCTTTCGGTCTCCTTCTTTACGGGGAAGGAGACGGGCGGCCTTATGACCCGTATCACGGGCGACGCCAACGAGGTCACCAATATCTTCATCGACGGTCTGCCCTATATTCTGCCAAATCTCTTTACGATAATCTTTTCCTGCACCGTAATGTTTTCGACCAGCCCTCTGCTTGCCCTTGTGGCAATAGCGACCCTGCCTCCTGCGGTTATCATAAGTATAAAGCTCGAGCCTATTCTATGGCATTTTAACAGTCGCCGCTTTCAGACTCAGCGCGATTTCAGAGCTAAGCTTAACGATAATCTTACGGGAGCCCGTGTGGTAAGAGCCTTCGGTAGAGAAGAGAGCGAGCGTACCCGTCTTGCAGGCTCAAACCGAAACGTTGCCGCCGCACAGATGGATGCCGCAAACTTCGATATCAAATATACCGCCCTTTACCATATTGCACAGTCGCTTTCCTCGGTGCTTACCTTTACTATCGGTGCCTGCTTCGTGCTTGCGGTATTCAGACCCCAAATGACCTACGGAACCCTTATGACCTTTACGGGCTACGTGTCGCTTCTTGCAGGCCCCGCAAACTTCTTTTCCTATATATTCCGCTGGTGGTCGGGCTCTATGAACTCGGCACAGCGTATATTCGAAATACTCGACGCTACCCCCGACGTCGCCGAGCGTCCCGACGCGAGACCGGTTACCGATTTAAGGGGCGAAATTACCCTTAAAAACGTAACCTTCGGCTACGACGAGAGCAGGGAAGTGCTAAAGGATGTTTCCCTCCACGTTGAGGCAGGCAAAATGCTTGGAATAGTCGGAAAATCGGGCGCAGGAAAAACTACACTCGCTAACCTTATAGCCCGTCTCTACGACGTAAATTCGGGAGAGATACTTTTAGACGGAAACGACGTCCGCGATATGCGGTTTGAGGATATCCGTAAAAATATAGCCCTCGTTAGTCAGGAAACCTATATATTTAAAGGAACTATCTTTGAAAATATCGCCTACGCCGACCCCACCGCCGACCGAAAAAAGGTAATATCCGCCGCCATAGCCGCCTCGGCTCACGACTTTATATGTAAGCTCCCCGACGGCTACGATACCGAGGTCGGAAGCGGAGGAAGAGACCTTTCGGGAGGCGAGCGTCAGCGAATTTCCATCGCCCGTGCCATCCTTGCCGACCCCTGTATTCTTATCCTCGACGAGGCTACCGCCGCCGTCGATACCGAAACCGAGAAGAATATTCAGGCCTCACTTAAGGAGCTTGTAAAGGGAAGAACGACCCTTTCTATAGCCCATAGGCTTTCGACCCTAAGGGACGCTGACGAGCTTATCGTGATCGATCAGGGTAAGATAACCGAGCAGGGAACCCACGCCGAGCTCATCACCAAGAAGGGCGAATACTTTAAGCTTTATCAGATTCAGAGCAAGGCTCTCGCAATGCGAGGAATTGGAGAATAGTATGAAAGAAAAAGATATATTTTTAGAAGAAAAGCAGGAGGTAGAGGAGCTTCTTAAAACAAAGCTTCTTTCCCCCGATATTGCGAAATTTTCTGCGACCCCCGGCGGCTTTATAACCCTTACCTTAAGCGGTGAGGAGCAGGGAATGGTAAATATTATCCGAGCCTTTCCCTTTACCGCCGAAAACGAGTTTTTATCGGTCCGTACCGCCGACGATAAGCAGAAGGAGCTTGGTATGATCGAGGTGCTTTCGGTTTTCGACGAGGAAACCGTCCGTCTTATCTCGGATCAGCTTGCCATCCGCTACTTTATGCCTAAGGTAGAGCGTATCTGCTCGGTCAAGGAGGAGTACGGTCATACCTATTGGCATGTTATAACCGATAAGGGCGAATGTAAATTCACAAGTCCTTCGGGCTCGGCAGGTGCCGTGGTAAAAAAGGGAGACCGCGTAATAATCCGCGATTCCGATCAGAACCGCTACGAGATCGAAGACGTAAAAAAACTGACCGTCAAGGAACTTAAAAAGCTTGACCTTTATCTGTAGGAGTAATAAATGGATCTTAATACAGCTTTACCTGCCGCTTTGGCCGAAAAGCTAAAAAAGCATACCGAGCTTCAGCCCATCTACTGTATGCGTACCGATATCGGAAACGACGGTATGTTTACAAAAGACTGCTGGCTCGGTGCAACCGAAAAGGAAATATTCATATTCGAAGGCGAAGCCGAGAAGATAGTTCCCGTTTCGTCCTGCTCCGATGCGGCCTGCCGAAGCCTTGTAAACGGAGGTCTCCTTACCCTTACCATAAACGGCGAGGAAGAGATCCTTGCCCGTTCAAGTAAGCTTCATATCTCCAAGCTTGCCTGTATAGCAAAGGGTATCAAATGGCTGTGTGAGGGTAAGACCGATAAAAGGGTAGTAAACCGCGAAAAGGAAAAATACTGCCCAAAGTGCGGCCGCGTCCTTCCGGGAACCGCTCACTGCCCCAAATGCGACAAGGAGCATAGAAACCTTAGCCGTCTGCTCAGCATCTGCAGTCCTCATAAGGCTATGCTTACCGTCATAGTCCTGCTGATGCTGCTCGGCAGCGCTATCGATCTGTCGGTGCAGTTCGTCCTTCGAAACTTTGTCGACGGCTACCTTGTACCGGGAAAGGGAAATGCTTTAAATATCCTTAGCTTTTTCTCGGTTTATTTAGGTATCACCGTAATTTCGGCCGTAGGCTATCTTTTCAGAACCTACCTCTGTAATAAGCTGGGCGTAAACGTTACCTATAAGCTTCGCGAAAGGCTGGACGATCATATTCAGTCCCTCTCCCTTTCCTTTTTAAATAAGCGAAACCCCGGTGCGGTTATCGAGCGTGTCTCCAACGACACCAACCATATAAGAGACTTTATCTGCGACTGCTTCTGCAATATGTTCGGAATGCTCGTAACCCTCGTGTCCCTCGTTATACTTATGCTCGTCCTTAACTGGAAACTGGCCCTGGCCGCCTTCGCCTTTGCCCCCGTGACCATATTCTGCGCCCGTACCTTCTGGCCCAAGATCAGAAGAATTTATCATTATCAGTCGCGCCGTTCCGACCGTATTCAGAATAAGCTTCAGGACGTTCTTTCGGGAATACGAATAGTAAAGACCTACGGTAAGGAAAAGGAGGAGGTTGAGGAATTCTGTAAGCTGAACGATAAGCTTGCCGAGGTTCAGAGAAGCAACGAAAAGTTCTTCGCGACCTTTTTCCCGCTGCTGTCATTAGGCCTCGCCTTCGGTACCTACCTGATAACCTATCTTGGCGGTATGGGAGTGTTGGAGGGCGAAATGACACAGGGCGAGCTAATGCAGTTTATTTCCTACGCGGGAATGCTGCTGGGCCCTCTTTCCTGGATGTCATTTTTACCGAGACGAATTATAAATATGACCACGAGTCTCGAGCGTATCTACGATATCCTCGACGAAAAGCCCGAGATATCCAACTGCGAAAAGCCCAAAAAGCATAAGGTAAGCGGCGATATAACCCTTGATAATATCACCTTCGGCTATAATTCCTACGAGCCGGTCCTCGAAAACCTTAACTTAGAGGTTAAAAGGGGAGAGATGATAGGTCTCGTCGGCTCCTCGGGCTGCGGAAAGTCCACCCTTATAAATCTTATTATGCGTCTTTACGATGTGGACGAGGGAAGAATACTTGTCGACGGACTCGATATAAAAGAGCTCGATATCGCTACCTACCATAGTCAGATAGGGGTCGTTTTGCAGGAGACCTTCCTCTTCGCGGGAACGGTTCTTGATAATATCCGTTTTGCTAAACCCGACGCGACCTATGCCGAGATAATAAGCGCCGCAAGGCACGCAAACGCTCACGAATTTATTTGTAAGCTCCCCGACGGCTACGATACATATATAGGGGAGAGGGGACATATGCTTTCGGGCGGTGAAAAGCAGAGAATTGCCATCGCCCGCGCGATACTGACAAACCCCCGTATACTTATCCTCGACGAGGCGACCTCGGCCCTTGATACCGAAAGCGAGTATCAGATACAGGAGGCCTTCGAGCGGCTCCGTAAGGATAGGACTACATTTGCCATAGCACACCGTCTTTCTACCCTTAAAAACGCCGACCGTATCGCCGTCATCGATAAGCACGGCATAGCCGAGCTCGGCACCCATAACGAGCTTTTAAGGCTAAAAGGAATCTACTACGGCCTCGTCATGGCCCAGCTCGAAATGAATAAGACCAAGGAATAAACAAAACCGCAGATCACGATCTTCGGTTTATTCTTTTAGGGAAGCTATAGCCGAGTAAGAAAAACAACCCCTTTATGGTTACATAAGATTATTATAGTTAGGTTATACCGTATTAAAAACACAACTAAAAGGA
>SFWF01000067.1 GCA_004560045.1 bacterium
CCTTTAAAGAGGGTGTTCTCTCGGCATTCCCCAGCGGGGGAGGGGGACCGCCGCAGCGGTGGTGGAGGAGAACAAAGTTTTCTGTATTTAAACGGGAAATTCTGCCCAATTTCCGTCGCGGTCGGCAGAAAGTTTAGATAATATCCTGCCCGGATTTGTGGTGTAGGTTTCTACTCATCCACCACTACGTGGTCCCCCTTCCCTGCTAGGGAAGGCCTGCGGATACCGAGGCAATTTCGCTTTCTTAACTCTTATTACTCGCGCGTAGCGTTACTCTCTTACGGGAAATCCCCTCGTCCCTCGTCCCTCTTCCCTAAACCTAAATATTTCCCTCGGCGAAGCCGAAGATAAAAAAACCGCCGTGTGGCGGTTTTTATCTTTTGTCCTTAAAAAATTTCGTCATTATTTCCGAGCATTCGGCCTCGCAGATTCCGCCGTAGACCTCGGGAGTGTGGTTATAGGGCAGACTGAAAAGATTTATAACCGACTCAGCCGAGCAGGAGCCGCTTTTAGGCTCGTAGGCTCCGAAAACAACCCTTTTTATACGGGAATTTATAATTGCTCCGGCACACATAGGGCAGGGTTCTAAGGTAACGTAGAGCTCGCAGTCCTCAAGGTGCCAGCCGCCAAGCCTTGCCGCCGCCTCTTTTATAGCCTCTATTTCGGCATGTGCGGTAGGGTCACTCCCCTCTTCGCGGCGGTTTCGTCCGGTCGCTATTATCTCTCGGTCTTTCACAATAACCGCGCCAACCGGCACGTCGCCCGACTCACCTGCCTTTTCGGCAAGCTTCAGGGCCTTATACATAAAATCTTTGTTCATTACTTTTTCCTTTTCCTTGACCGAAGGTCATTGTTTCACGTGAAACATTGCGTAAAAACGACGGTCGGGCATACAGGCTTAATCAAAGCAAAAGCTTCATTCCCGTATGGCCGTCGAGGCACTCGACCACGTGAAACATTGCGTAAAAACGACGGTCGGGCATACAGGCTTCGGCTATTCTAAAAGCCTGCCTCCCGTATGGCCGTCGAGGCACTCGACCATATGAAGCGTTGCGTAAAAACGACGGTCGGGTCGACAGGCTTAATCAAAGCAAAAGCTTCATTCCCGTATGGGTGTCGAGGCACTCGACCACGTGAAACATTGCATAAAAATGAAGGTCAAACAATAATTATAAGGGTCAGGGCGGTTAAAAGGCTTAAAACAAGGTTTAAGATCATTATCGGCTGACTGAAAAAGCAGTTTACCCTTTGCCTTGTGGTTAGTGTGTGTTCGGTTCTGTTTGGCTGCCAGAATTCCTTACCCTGACCGCTCAGGAGCCCGAGTCCCATAAAGAAGAATATAAGACATACGGCAAAATATAGCGCATATATAACCGTTACGGCCATATCGTTACCCATTATCTCGGTAGCAGTAGAAATAATAACGCTTATTCCGTTGTTTAAAAGGTGAATTAAAACGCTCGTTATAATAGAGCCGCTTTTAATTACGGCAAAGGCCATTATGATTCCGACAAGAAAAGCAAATGGCATCTGTGCAAAATTGCGGTGCATAATACCGAAAACCAAGGAGGAAACGAGAATTGCAAAGCCGTCGCCAAACCGTCTGAGGGCCCCGAGGACTACCCCTCTGAAGGCAAATTCCTCTACTATTGCGGGGGTAATTCCTACCGCGATAAAGATCAGTATAAACTCGAAAGGGGTTTTCGAGGTAGCATAGGTTGGGTTATACATCTCAATACCGAAACCGCCGAGTATGTCCGTTATGGTGTTCGCGGCAAGATTTGCGAAGGCGCAAAAGCCAAGCCCCATAAGCACAAGGGGCAGAATAAGTCCTTTTTTCGGCCGCTTTACTAAAACCAAATCTCTAAGTCTCAGACCGAGTCGCATGGGCACGACCAAAAAGGGCAGGGTAAAAATCACCGCCGAAAGGACGATCTGATAGACAAGTGAAAGCATAGGGTCGGTAAAAATTTTCGTTATTACCTTAAGAGAACTGTAAGCCGAGGCAAGATCGAGAATAAAATAGGTCAGCACCTCGGGAATAACTATCGTCAAAAGATATGCTATCGCGATATATTTTGCAACCTTTCTGATTTCGGCCTTTTCTCTTATCCGCAAGGTATGCTCGTAGTGGCTGTTTTCAAACCCAAGCTGAGAAAAATTGTTCAAAAATAATCCTCCGTAAATTCCGCCGTTTTAAGGCGATTTTATACTCATATTTTAATTTATCTTTTATTTTCTCCGTTTAAAATGCTTTTTTAAGCATTTTACTCGTTATTTCTCGTTTGTCATTCCTTTAATAACAGAGCTTCAAACGGGTATACGGTCGTTTTAAAAAAACTGAAAATATGCCGTTTTTTTATCAAAAAACAAAGGGAAAGAGGGAAAAACGGACAATTTTTTCTACCGTTTCCCGCCTTCCCTTTTTTTATACTATTTGTGCCAAAGGCAGACCTTTTCCTTGGCCCTAATTTTTATTCCTCGGTCTCGGTGGTCTCGTCTACCTCTTCGACCTCGTCTACCTCGTCAGCGTCATCGGCGTCGGCGGCAGAATCGGCATCGGGGGCCTCGGCAACGTCGGTTACCTCGTCCTCGTCGTGGGGGGTGGCCGAAGCAGAAAGTACGATAGCATCGCTACCCTTTCCAAACTTCATAACGCGAACACCCTTAGAGGGTCGGGCAAACTTGGAAATTCCCTCAACGGCAATACGGATGATAACGCCGTCGGAGGAAATCATAATAATATCCTCGTCGTCGGTAACGGTGAGAACTGCGGCAACGTCACCGTATTTATCGACCTTATAGTTGGTAATACCCTTACCGCCGCGGGACTGTAGTCTGTAGTCGGATACGTCGCTTCGTCTGCCGTAACCGGTCTCGGAAATAGTAAGAATTACTGCGTCATCACTACATGCGGCCATTGCTACGACCTCGTCGTCGGGACGGAGCTTAATTGAGCGAACACCGCGGGCGGTACGACCCATAGGACGAACGTCGGCCTCGGCAAAGCGGATAGCCTTACCCTTCTTGGTAGCAACAAGGAGGGTTTTTTCGCCGTTAGAGAGAGCAACGAAGCGAAGCTCGTCACCTTCGTCAAGCTCGAGAGCGATAATTCCCGTTTTTCTTACGTTCTTAAAGGCATCAAGCTCGGTACGCTTGATAATGCCGTTTTTGGTACCCATAATAACGTATTTTGCCTCGTCAATATCCCTGCAGGGAAGGATCATCGAAACCTTTTCCTCGGGCTGTAACGGTATAATGTTAACCAGGTTCATACCCTTGCCCTGACGGCTTCCCTCGGGAATTTCGTAGGCCTTAAGCTTGTACATTCTTCCGAAGGTGGTAAACATCATAATATAGTCGTGAGAGTTGCAGACGAACATACTCTCGACAAAGTCGTCTTCGCGGGTAGACATACCCATAATTCCCCTACCGCCGCGGTTCTGAACCGAGTAGGTGTCGGTGGGGAGACGCTTGATGTAGCCGCTTGTGGTCTTGGTTATAACGCACATTTCCTCGGGGATAAGGTCCTCAATATCGACCTCGCCCGATACGGCGGAGATCTCGGTTCTTCTCTCGTCGGAATACTTGTCGCGGAGGTTAAGTGCCTCGGTCTTAACGATATCGAGAACCCTTGCATGAGAAGCGAGGATCTCCTGACATTCCTTAATAAAGGCTAACTTTTCGGCAAGCTCCTCTTCGATCTTCTGCTTTTCCATTCCTGCAAGCTTTCCGAGCTGCATCTGAACGATGGCGGTGGTCTGAATATCGTCGAGACCAAAGCGTTCGGAGAGTCGCTCCTTCGATTCGGGAATTGTCTTACTTGAGCGGATTATTGCAATAACCTCGTCGATAAAGTCGAGGGCAATTTTCAGTCCTTCGAGGATATGAGCACGTTCCTGCGCCTTACGCATATCGTAGGCGGTACGGCGGCGAATAATATCACACTGAAAGTCGATATTATTCTGAAGCATTTCCTTAAGGGTCAGTATCTGCGGCTTGCCGTTAACGATAGCAAGGAGAATTGCGCCGAAGGTGGTCTGAAGAGCGGTATAGGAATAAAGCTTGTTAAGAACGACCTGGGGGTTAGCGTCCCGCTTTAGGTCAACAACAACGCGAATACCGCCGTCACGGGCAGAGGAGTAGTCGACAACATCGTCGATTCCCTCGATCTTCTTATCGGAGGCAAGGTCGTAAATATGCTTAACAAGGTCCTTTTTACGAACCTTATAGGGAATTTCGGTTATAACGATGCGGAATTTTCCGC
Source organism: bacterium (assembly GCA_004560045.1). Taxonomy (GTDB): domain Bacteria; phylum Bacillota; class Clostridia; order Oscillospirales; family Acutalibacteraceae; genus SFWF01. The sequence goes on from SFWF01000067.1 coordinate 4,268, forward strand.
CCGAAGTTTCCTCAATTTCAGCCTTACCGCGAACGGTTATCTTACCGCGGCCGGTAGCGTAAGCGGCACGGATGCCTGCACGGCCCATAATAACGCCGCCGGTGGGGAAGTCGGGTCCCTTAATATGCTCGCAAAGCTCGGAAAGATCGGCATCGGGGTTATCGATAAGACAGCACATTCCGTCTATGACCTCGCCAAGGTTATGGGGAGGAATTTCGGTTGCCATACCGACGGCAATTCCCGAGGAGCCGTTAACCAGCAGCTGAGGGAAGCGGACGGGAAGAACCTCGGGCTCCTTAAGACGGTCGTCGTAGTTGGGTCCGAAATCTACCGTTTCCTTCTCAATATCGTCGAGCATCGAGTAGGAAAGGCGGTTCATCTTACTTTCGGTATAGCGGTAGGCGGCGGCAGGATAGCCGTCGATGTTACCGAAGTTTCCGTGTCCGTCGATAAGGGGATAGCGGAGGGAGAAATCCTGCGCCATACGGACCATTGCATCGTAAACAGAGGCGTCACCGTGAGGATGGTAACGACCGAGCACCGAACCTACCGTATCGGCACACTTACGGTATGCCTTATCGGGGGTAAGTCCGTTTTCGTACATGGTGTAAAGTATGCGGCGGTGAACGGGCTTGAGTCCGTCACGAACGTCGGGTAATGCTCGTCCTACGAGAACCGACATTGCATATTGGAGCATACTTGTTTTGACTTCGTCGGTAATTTCAACCGGAACTATATTGGTTTCGGTCGATTCGGGCCAACGTCTTTCTTCGGGTTTCTTATTTTTAGCCATAACTTAATATACTCCTTTCTTTAAATATCAAGATCAGTTGCGAACTGAGCGTTTTCTTCAATAAACTGACGGCGGGGCTCGACCTCGTCACCCATAAGGATGGTAAAGGTCTCGTCGGCAAGGGCGGCGTCGGCCATGGTGACGCGGAGGAAGGTTCTGCGCTCGGGGTCGAGAGTGGTCTCCCAAAGCTGCTCAGGATCCATTTCACCGAGACCCTTATAACGCTGAACGTCGGCAACTCCGCCGAGACGCTCGATAACCTCTGTCTTTTCCTCGTCGGTAAATACGTCAAAATGCTGCTTACCCTTAGAAATTCTGTAAAGGGGAGGCTGTGCAAGATAAATATGTCCCGTCTCAATAAGCTCGGGCATATAGCGGAAGAAAAAGGTCAGAAGCAGGGTTCTTATATGAGATCCGTCGACGTCGGCATCGGCCATAATAACGATTTTATCGTAGCGGAGCTTTTCGATGTCGAAGTTTTCCCCTATTCCCGTGCCTAAAGCCACGATAACGGGGGTAAGCTTGTCGTTTCCGTAAACCTTGTCGTCTCTTGCCTTTTCGACGTTAAGCATCTTACCCCAAAGAGGAAGGATTGCCTGATAGGTCGAGTTTCTTCCCTCGACCGCAGAGCCGCCTGCACTGTCTCCCTCGACGATGTAGATCTCGGTCTTGGTGGGGTCGTCGGAAATACAGTCGGTAAGCTTTTCGGGCATACGGGTCTTGCCGCCGATACCCGATTTACTGCGGGAGGCTTCTCTTGCCTTCTGAGCCGCCTCACGGGCATTGGAGGAGGCGATGGATTTTTCGATTATTATCTTTGCGTCCTGCGGATTTTCCTCTAAAAAGCGGTAAAGCTTTTCGTTAACGAGGTCGCGGACAACCCGTCCGATAGAGGTGTTACCGAGCTTTGCCTTGGTCTGCGATTCGAACTGAGCATCCGAAAGCTTGACCGAGACCACCGCAACGATACCCTCCATTATATCCTCACCCTTAAGACGGGCATTTCCCTCTTTAAGGTGCTTAAAATCGAAGGCGTATTTGTTTACGGTGTTGGCAAGAGCCTGACGGAAGCCCTGCTCGTGGGTACCGCCGTCGACCGTATAAAGGGTATTGGCGAAGGACATAATTTTACTGTCGTAGGCCGTCGACCAGAGAAGGGCAATTTCGGCCGTCTGATCGTCGACGGTGGTAGAAAGATAGATAACGTCCTTATGAAGTCTTTCCTTCTTTGTTCCCTCTAAAAGGAACTCAACGTAGGAACGGATACCGCCCTCGTAATGGAACTCCTCGGTCTGAGGCTCGTAAACGTCGGTTCGACTGTCCTTAAGCTCGATTCTTATACCTGCGTTAAGGAAGGCCTGCTCACGAAGACGCTTCTTTAATGTCTCGTAGTCGTAGACGGTGGTATCTGTGAAGATGGTGGGGTCGGGCTTGAAGGTAACGGTGGTTCCCGTTTCGGTGGTATCGCCGATTACGGTAAGGTCGGTGGCAATGTTGCCCTTTTCATATCTCTGCTTATAGATATGCTTTCCGTCCTTTACCTCAACCTCAAGCCAGGTGGAAAGAGCGTTAACGACCGAGGCACCAACACCGTGAAGTCCTCCCGAAACCTTGTAGCCGTTTCCGCCGAACTTACCGCCTGCGTGGAGGATGGTAAATACGACCGTAACGGTGGGTATTCCCTTCTGCGGGTTGATACCGACGGGTATTCCTCGTCCGTTGTCGACAACCCTGACAAGGCCGTCGTCCAGCAGCTCTACGATAATTTTATTGCAGTAGCCGGCCAGCGCCTCGTCGATAGAGTTATCGACGATCTCATAGACAAGGTGATGAAGACCTCGCTCACCGGTAGAACCTATGTACATACCGGGTCGCTTTCTTACCGCCTCAAGTCCTTCTAAGACCTGAATCGAATTTTCGTCATAGTTTCCCTCAACGGGGATCTTTTTTTCAATATCCATTTTCTACTCCTATGATTATTTTTCGTAAAAAATTATAAACTTATTAGCCTTCGCGGCAGGCTGCCGCACCCATACGCGAATTAAGTTTCAACTTAATTTATAGTACGGAAGCCCTACCGTAGGTTTTTCGGTATCCGTAAGCCTTCCCTTGGGGGAAGGGGGACCACGACCCGTAGGGTCGTATTTCCGACCGCAGGGAGGAACACCATTTTGCGCCAAAGGCGC
>SFWF01000068.1 GCA_004560045.1 bacterium
GGTAAATACCGTCATCTCTATCGGATTTCCGAGCATTCCCGTAAACTTTTCGTTTACGGCGGTATCGCTTATTCCCGAAAGCTGACCCGTAGCGGTAGAAATAAAATACTTTAGCATCCATCCCGCAACAGAGGTATAGAACATCATAAGAAGAATGAGTCCCGCAAGCATTGCACTTCCGTGGATGTGCCATTTAGAGCCCTTTGGCTCTATAGGCTTATAAAGGTCTATAGGACTCTTCTGCGACGCTCGGCCCAAAGCGAATTCCATAGTCATTACGGGAACACCTAAAATTATCAGGAAGATAGCGTAGAAGAGCACGAAGGCACCACCGCCGTACTGACCTACCATCCAGGGAAATTTCCAAACGTTTCCTATTCCTATTGCGCATCCCGCACTAAGCAGTATAAAGCCAAGTCGGGAACCGAGTCTTTCTCTTTGCATAAAATTTCTCCTTAACTCCGAATAATGTTATCATATCACACACTTAAAATAATTGCTACAATTTTTTATGAAGAAATACCGAATAATCTTGCTTTTTACGACTTTTAAGATTATAATTAATGTGATTTTAATGGAGTAATAGGTGCATTTAACATGGCTGACGACTTGAGTATTAAAAAGATAGCCGAAATTAAAAACGGTTTTTCGGACAAATTCGGTATTCCGAGACAAAGCGGTCTTTGCGACAAGGTTATATCTAAAATCGTTTTTGAGGAAAAATACCGTACTGCCGAAGCCCTTCGCGGCCTTGAGGATTTTTCGCATATATGGCTTATATGGCAGTTCAGCGAATCGGTAAGAGAGGACTGGTCCCCTACCGTTCGTCCGCCGAGACTCGGAGGAAATAAACGGCTTGGCGTTTTCGCAACACGCTCCCCCTTCAGACCCAACCCGCTGGGGCTTTCCTGCGTCAAGCTCGAAGGTATCGAGATAGATAAAAAGCTTGGTCCCGTTATTACCGTTTCGGGAGCGGATCTTTTAGACGGCACGCCGATATACGACATAAAGCCCTATATCCCGTATGCCGATGCCAAGCCCGATGCGGCTTCGGGTTTTGTCGGAGCTAATGAAAGAATTAAACTTACGGTTTATTTTGAAAAAGAACAAAATATTGATAACAATATTAAGGAAGCGCTTATACAGATACTGTCGGAGGACCCGAGACCTGCTTATCAAAACGATCCCGACAGAATCTACAAGCTCGATTTTGAGGGCTGCACCGTAGCCTTTAAGGTAAAAGAGACCGAGCTTACGGTTATAGATGTTAAGGAGAAAAAATGAAAGAGTTGTTGACACTGTTCGGCCTATTTTTCAAAATAGGCATTATGACCTTTGGCGGCGGCTACGCAATGCTGCCTATGCTTGAACGCGAGCTGGTCACCAAAAGGCAGTACGTTACGATGGAAGAAATTATGGACTACTTTGCGGTAGGACAGTGCACTCCCGGAATAATTGCCGTAAACACCGCAACCTTTATAGGCTTTAAGCGAAAGGGAATTATGGGCGGAATTTTTGCAACGATCGGTGTCGTTACCCCTTCGGTGCTCATAATTACCGCTTTGGCATCTGTTTTAGAGCTTCTTGCGGGTAACGAAATTGCGGCAAACGCCTTTGCAGGAATCAGCGTGGCGGTCTGCGCACTTATCGTTCAGGCTATTCTTAAGCTTATTAAATCGGGAATAAAGGATGCCTTTACCTTAGGTATTGCCCTTGCCGCCTTTGTTGCTTCCTTCTTGCTCGGAGTATCCCCTATTATAGTTATTCTCGTAACCGCCGTTGTCGGAGTAATTATTAAGAGAGTGTACGAGAAGCTGACCTCTGAGAAAAAGGAGGACGCCGAGTAATGCTGTACCTTAATCTGTTTTTTGAATTCTTAAAAACGGGGCTTTTTTCTATCGGAGGCGGTCTTGCGACGATACCCTTCCTTATGGATATGGGAGAAAAGTTCGGTTGGTTTTCTTCGGAAGAGCTTTCAAATATGATAGCCGTTTCGGAATCTACTCCGGGACCCATCGGTATAAATATGGCAACCTACGTCGGTTACACTACCGGCTCGGAAGAATACGGTACTGTCGGAGGCATTCTCGGCGCTATTGTTGCCACCACCGCTCTTATACTTCCAAGCCTAATCGTTATTATGATAATCGCAGGATTTCTGCAGAAATTCAAGGACAATAAGCTTGTAAAGGATACCTTTTACGTGCTGCGTCCCGCGGTTATAGGTATGCTCGGAGTGTCCCTTGCTTCAATGATAACTCCGCTCGTTTATATTGCAGGAGCCGCGACCTTGCTTGGCAGTATAAATTATAAGGCAATAATACTATTTGCCCTTTTGCTTTTCGGAATGCTAAAGTTCAAAAAGCTTCATCCTATCGTTTTTCTTGCGATAGGCGCCGTGGTAGGAATAATATTCAAATTTTAGGAGTAAAAGATGTTCGGTACGGTCGATATCGCCGTTATAGGCGGCGGTGCTTCGGGTCTTGTAGCGGCAATAACCGCTAAAAGACAGGATAAGACAAAAAGAGTCTGTATTTTTGAGGGCCTTGACAGGGTCGGAAAAAAGCTTATCACCACAGGCAACGGACGCTGTAATATTACAAATAAAGAAATATCTCTTGCGCGTTTTCACGGCGAAAGGGTCGGCTTTGCCGAATACGCACTTAATAAGTATTCAGGCCAGCCTTTGGAGGAATTTTTCCTTTCGGTCGGCATTCCCTTTGTTAACGAGGGAAACAAGGTATTCCCCGCTTCCCTTCAGGCCTCCTCGGTAGTAGACTGCCTGAGGTTCGAATGTGAGAAGCTCGGCATTGAGGTTCTGTGCGGTAAAAAGATAGAAAAAATAATTGGCGGTAAAGTCTTTACGCTAATTACGGGCAGCGAAAGGTTTTCGGCGAAAACGGTTATATGCTGCGGCGGGCTTTATTCGGGCGGTGATAAGGTCGGAAGTGACGGCTCGCTCTACAGAATACTAAAGGACATGAGCTATAAAACGGTTAAGCTCTCCCCTTCTATCGTTCAGCTTAAGACCGAGACCGATTTTACCAAACAGCTTAAGGGTATTAAGGTTGACGCAAAGGCTACCCTCTTTAAAAACGGAAAACCGATAAAAAGCGAATTCGGAGAGGTGCTTTTCTGCGACTACGGTTTATCGGGACCCGCTATAATGAATATTTCAAGAGAAGCCGCAAGAGAAGATCGGGGATTTACGGTTTCTCTCGATCTTTTCCCGGTCGTTTCCAAAGAAGCTCTTGCTGAAGTTCTGAAAAAACGTACAACGGTTCTTAAAGAAAGAAATCTTGAAGAATTCTTTACGGGAATGCTCAACAAGCGGCTCGGTCAGGTAGCTTTAAAGTATTGCGGTTACAGGCTTTCGGACCCTTCTGATTCCCTTAGCGATAAAGACTTTGAAAAAATTGCTTTAGCCCTGAAATCTTTCGAATTTAAGGTTACGGGAAATACCGGATTTATAAATTCGCAGGCTACGGCAGGCGGAATTTCAACCTCTGAATTTTCAGACAAAACCCTTATGTCAAAAAAACACCACGGACTTTTTGCCTGCGGAGAAATACTTGATATCGACGGTGACTGCGGCGGATTTAACCTTACCTGGGCCTTCGCAAGCGGCATTTTGGCAGCAAAATCAGCAATAAACTTTTTAGGTGAATTTAAATGATACTCGTAAACAACGTAAAATTCGGTCTTGATACCGACTTTGGCGGTTTTTTCGACGCGGCACGGCGCAACTCGGCCTTCGCATCGGTGAAGCTTATTGCGGCATCGCTTTACCGAAAAAGCCTCGACGCGAGACATAAAAACGACATACACTTTTGTTGCTCGGTGCTTATAGAGGTTGAGGGTTCGGAAGAGGCAGCGCTTAAGAGGCTTAAAAATGCTTCGGTTTACAGCGAGCCTGTTTATACTTATAAGTCGGCAAAGAACAGCGTAGAGAATCCTCCCGTTGTCATAGGCTTTGGCCCTGCGGGGATCTTTGCAGCTTATACCCTTGCAAAAGCCGGACTCAAGCCTATAGTTATCGAACGTGGTAGCGACGTAGATACAAGAACTGCCGAGGTAGCCGCTTTCTGGAACGGCGGGGAGCTTAATCCCGAAACCAACGTTCAGTTCGGCGAAGGCGGAGCAGGAACCTTTTCGGACGGAAAGCTTACAACCGGAATCAAGGATCGCCGCTGTCGCGAAATACTTAAGCTTTTCCACGCTTACGGTGCTAAGAAGGAAATTCTTACCGACGCTAAGCCTCATATTGGCACCGACATTCTCTCTAAGATAGTTAAAAACCTGCGAAAAGAGATAATCGCCCTTGGCGGTGAGGTCAGATTTGCGACCCGACTTGATAAGATTTTCGTCACAGACGGAAGGCTTGAGGCTATCGAGGTAAGCACTAAAAAAGCAGTAAAAAGAATAGAGTGCGATAGGCTTATTCTCGCTACGGGTCATTCGGCAAGAGATACCTTCAAAATGCTTTATGAAAGCGGAGTTGAAATGGTACGCAAGCCCTTTGCGGTCGGCGTCAGAATAGAGCATTTTCAGAAGCAGATAGATAAAGCTATGTACGGCGATATGGCAGGTCATCCCGCCCTTCCTCCCGCCGAGTATAAGCTTGCGGTTCATCTTCCTTCCGGAAGAGGGGTATACACCTTCTGTATGTGCCCCGGCGGATACGTTGTAAACGCCTCCAGCGAGCAGGGACACACCGCCATTAACGGAATGAGCAAATCGGGGCGCAACTCTCACGCCGCAAACAGCGCCGTGCTTACCGAGGTTCTGCCCGAAGACCTTTCGGGAAATGACGTGCTTGCGGGAATAGAGTTTCAACGCGAGATCGAGAAAAAAGCCTTTGAGCTTACGGGCAGAGGGGGCGTTCCCGTTCAGTCGGTAGGAGACTATATCTTTAAAAACGGTACCGAGACCGTAGTTGCTCCTACCATAAAGCCCTTCCCCGTTTATACCGATATCTCGAGTATTTTCCCCGATTTTATCAACAATGCATTAAAGGAAGGTATTCCTGAGCTCGGTAAGAAGCTTAAGGGCTTCGATATGCCCGAAGCAAGTCTTATTGCCCCCGAAACACGCAGCTCTTCCCCCGTAAGGATAGTAAGAAACGAAGAGCTATGCTCGGTAAGCGTAGGAGGTCTTTACCCCTGCGGCGAGGGTGCAGGGTATGCCGGCGGAATTATGTCGGCGGCAGTTGACGGAATGAAATGTGCCGAAGCGATTATTGATGATATAAATCAGTAAAAAATGAGACCTCCGATTTCGGACCGTCCTCTTAAGGACGATCCGTTTTCAGAGGTCTCCTTTTTAATTAAATACTATTGTCGCTATAGTTTTCGGCAAAAGCTCAATATAATACCACTCGCCGTCTTTTTCGTACTGAACCTGCGTTTTAGCTTCCTTGGGGTTAACGAGGATAAGGGTCTGTTTTCCGTCGTCGTTATCTATCGCTACGCCTTCCACGGAGTATCCCCTTTTTCCGTTATATTCAAACATCACGTCCTCCTGTCCGCTTATGCTCAAAGGATGAATTTCAGAGCGTTCGTTTATAAAGGGCGCTATATGCCTAAAGGCTTTATACTGACCGCTGAAGCTCAGCTCTCCGCTAACATAGTTTCTCGTAACAAGGCCACCGCAGAAGAAGGGGCCGACGTTGGGGCCGCCCGTCTCGTCAAGCATAAGATTCCATCCCGTAAAGGAACTGTAGCCCGCTTTTAAGGCTTTGATCATCATCAGTCCCCATTTGCACCAATCGGTAGCGTAGTTATCGTAAAGACGGGGGCCGCCTTCGGTAAAATGAAGGGAAAGAGAGGGATATTTCTCGAGGATACATTCGGTCTCGGTGACATTTCCGCCGTAATAATGAAAAGCGACTCCGTCAAGAGCGCCTGCAAGCTCGGGGTATTCTTCAAGGCACCACATAACGCGTTTTACCGAAGAGAAGTTATGATCGAGAAGCCAGATTTTGGTATTTATACCTTTTTGCTCGAATTTGGCCTTCAGTATCAAAACAAACTCGGCTTCAAGATCGGGATGCCAGATACAGGCAGGCATAGTTCCGCTCTGCTGTGTCTCGGGTTCGTTTTGCGGGGTAACGGCGTAAATATCGATCCCCTGATCTCTGTACGCTTCGATATATTTTACAAGGTAGTCGGCATAGCAGGAAAGATATTTTCTTCTCATATATCCTCCGCCGATACTTCCGCCCGTTTTCATCCATCCGGGTGGCGACCAGGGGGACGCTAAGAATTTTATGTTGGGATTTATCTCCTTTATCTCTTTGATTACGGGAATTATATAAGCCATATCCCGCTCGATAGAAAAGTGTTTAAGCTCGGTATCAAATTCTGCGTCGTCGTAGGAATAAAGCTCGGCAGAATAGTCTGATGCGCCGACGGTCAGTCTTGCGAGATTAAAGCCAAGGCCTTTTTCCGTATACAGATTTTCAAGAAGTGCCCTGCGTTCTTCCTTTTTCATAAGGTTCAAATTATAGCAGGAGGAGCCGGTTATTGCCACGCCGCAACCTAAGAAGCCTATGTTTTCTTTTTGCACTTTTTCTGCGACACAAATGCCCGATAGAGGTGTGCCTGCAAAAATACTTCGCTCTGCGTATTCACAGTATTCGTTTGTCGTATATAGCTTTGCCAAAGAAATCACTCCTTTGTGTTTTTTATTATTATAACGAAGTTTTAAGTAAAATTAAAGGTGTATTTCAACTTTTTATTGTGTTTTTTGTTTTTAATAATACAAAGCGGAAGATAAATTTACGGTCTTTTAAATTTCGAAAATTTCTCGTAAGCCGAGCTATTGATTTTTGAGTATTTTTTGCTACAATAGTTTTCGGGATAAGCTTATGGATAATATTGCCAACAGTGTAGGACGGATATTCGTTTCTCGTTTTTGGGGCTCTTACGCCGACAAAAATTCCTTTGCAAAAATGGATATGCTGTGTTTTGGCGTTGCGGCGCTGGCTTTTACCTTCGTAGTATTCTCAAACCCCGCAAACGGTCTTTTCACGATGACGGGATATAATCTGCTTCACGCGATAGCCCTGGGAGGAATCAACAGCTCTTTCATCAATTTAATATTCGACCTTGTTCCGCCCGAAAGACGGTCCGATTCCCTTGCCGTGACTCAGGTAGCAAGCGGAATTGCGGGATTTTTGACCACGCTTGCCGTAAGCCCCTTTATCGATTTCGTTCAGTCAAGAGGCAATAAGCTTTTCGGTATCTCCGTTTATGCGCAGCAGATAACCGCCGCCGTTTCGGTAATTCTGTCGATCGTCGCCATCATTTATACCGGAAAGGCACTTGTCAAAAGCAAAAAGTCGTAAAATATATTGTTAAAAGGCATAAAAACCCCGAAATAATTCGGGGTTTTTCGTTATTTTATCCGAATTTTTCCAAAAAACAAAAAATATCGTTAAAATTTAAACGAACATCTTGCAAAATTTGAAGTTTTAGGTTACAATAGTTACGTAAAAATTTTTTTAGGAGGAATATTCCAATGGTTAAAGTTGCAATTAACGGATTCGGCCGTATCGGTCGTCTCGCTTTCCGTCAGATGTTTGGCGCTGAGGGCTACGACGTAGTAGCTATCAACGACCTTACCAAGCCCTCTATGCTCGCAAATCTTCTCAAGTATGATACTGCACAGGGCGGCTACTGCGGTTATATCGGTGAGGACAAGCACACCGTAACTGCAGACGACGAAGCAGGCACCATCACTGTTGACGGCAAGACCCTCAAGATCTATGCTGAGAAGGACGCTAAGGACCTTCCCTGGGGCGAGATCGGCGTAGACGTAGTTCTCGAGTGCACCGGTTTCTACTGCTCTAAGGAAAAGAGCCAGGCTCACATCGATGCCGGCGCTAAGAAGGTTGTTATCTCTGCTCCCGCAGGCAACGATCTTCCCACCATTGTTTTCAGCGTTAACGAGAACACCCTCACCGCTGACGACACCATCATCTCTGCTGCTTCCTGCACAACCAACTGCCTCGCTCCCATGGCTAAGGCTCTTAACGATTATGCTCCCATCCAGAGCGGTATCATGAGCACCATCCATGCTTACACCGGCGATCAGATGATCCTCGACGGCCCCCACAGAAAGGGTGACCTTCGTCGTGCACGTGCAGGCGCTGCAAACATCGTTCCTAACTCTACCGGCGCTGCTAAGGCTATCGGCCTCGTAATCCCCGAACTCAACGGCAAGCTCATCGGCTCTGCACAGCGTGTTCCCGTTCCTACCGGTTCTACCACCATCCTTACCGCTGTTGTTAAGGGTGCTGACGTAACCAAGGAAGGCATCAACGCTGCTATGAAGGCTGCTGCTTCCGAGTCCTTCGGCTACAACGAGGATCAGATCGTTTCTTCCGACGTTATCGGAATGCGCTACGGTTCTCTCTTCGATGCTACCCAGACCATGGTTGCAAAGATCGCTGATGACCTCTATGAGGTTCAGGTTGTTTCTTGGTATGATAACGAGAACTCCTACACCAGCCAGATGGTTCGCACCATTAAGTACTTCGCTGAGCTGTAATCCGTTATAACTCAAACATTTAAAAAGCAGATGCCGTTTGGTATCTGCTTTTTCTTTTTTAACAACGTTTTTCAAGGACTCTTTAAAAATTAAGTCTTCGGCAGGCTTCGTTTTTACATTTTTCGATAAGCTTCAGCACATGCTTTTCGTCTGCTTTTTCGCAAATACCCGCAAATCCCATTGCGGCCACCGCCTTGTTGCCCTTATATATGAGAGTGGCGCAGGAAAAGAGACGACCTTTTGTATGATTAGTATAATTCGTAAGAATTTCAATGCCTTTAAGGCGCTCAAGCTCCGAGATGTAGTCCTTTTCGCATTTTACTTCCTCCCACTTTCCGACTTCGGGAATACCGTTTTGACGAAAAACCTCGATAGCTTCATCTGCGCTCAGAGATGAAAGCAGCATTCGCCCCGTAACCGTTCTGTAGAGGTCGTCAGAGAGAATAGCAGCACCCGAATCGCGATAGCTTATATGACCCTCTACGTAGTCGATAATATACTTTTTGCCCTTATTCAAAACGGCAAAGATTGCGGTTCCCCCTGTTTCGCGGTTAAGCTGCTCCAAGATCGAATGACAGCTTGAGGTAATTTCTTCACCAAACCTGCCATACCGAGTCAAAAAGAAGAGCTCTGGACCGACGGTGTAGCCCTCACGATGTGAAACTCGGGATATATAGCCGTCCCGAAGCAATATCTTTAATATATGAGATATCGTACTTTTGTTTATCCCCGTTCCGAGCGATATCTCCGAAAGGGTAATTGCCCTTCCCCGACTGTCTGAAATCAGACGGAGTATCTGCATAGTTTTTTCGACCGAATTTGCCATAATAATCACCCACCGTTATTATAACATTTATTATCGCTTCGTCAAGTTAAATTTCAT
>SFWF01000069.1 GCA_004560045.1 bacterium
GGGGAGATATTCCGAAAGATTTGGAAAACGCAGACCGAAGCGGCTGGGACTATAGATACGCGATCGACCTTGTAAGAGAGCTTAAAGCCGCAGACAGCAGCCTTTGCATAGGCGGCGCCTGCTATCCCGAAATTCATCCCGAAAGCGCTACCCAAGCCGACGATATAAAGCGTCTTAAGGAAAAGGTAGACGCAGGAGTCGACTTTTTAACCACACAGATGTTTTTCGATAATAATCTTTTATATAATTTCCTTTACAAAATTCGTGAGGCAGGGATAACCGTACCCGTAATTCCCGGAATTATGCCCATAACCAACGGAAATCAGGTAGACCGAGCCCTTAAGCTTTCGGGCTCCTTTATTCCGCAGAGGTTCAAGAGCCTCGTCGACCGCTTCGGAAACGACCCCGCCGCCATGAAGCAGGCAGGAATCGCCTACGCTACCGATCAGATAATCGACCTTTACGCAAACGGCATAAGCTGCGTTCACGTTTATTCCATGAACAAGCCCGATGTCGCCGCCAAGATTCAGAATAATCTTTCGGATATAATTAAGAAATGAGCAATACTGTTATGAGCTTTAAAGAATTTTTTAAAGAAAATTTAGTCCTTCTCGACGGAGGTATGGGTACCCTGCTTCAAGCCAAGGGCCTTAGGGCGGGAGAGCATCCCGAAAGGTGGAATATTACCCGTCCCGAGGTAATAAGAGATATTCATAAAAGCTATTTCGACGCGGGAAGCAACGTAGTTTGCACCAACACCTTCGGCGCAAACTGCCTTAAGTTTTCGGCAGACGAGCTTGAGGAAATAGTTGCTAAAGCGGTAGAAAACGCTAAAAACGCAAGGGCTCTGAGTATTTCCGAAAAAGAAAAGTTTGTCGCCCTTGATATAGGCCCCTCGGGCAAGCTTCTCCGTCCTCTCGGCGACCTCGATTTTGAGGATGCGGTAGAGGTTTTCGCCAAAACCGTAAGACTTGGTGTAAAATACGGGGTCGACCTTATTCTGATCGAGACCATGAACGACAGCTTAGAGACCAAGGCCGCCCTGCTTGCCGCCAAGGAAAACAGCACACTTCCCGTAATCGTCACCAACGCCTACGGAGAGGACGGAAAGCTTATGACGGGAGCAAGCCCTGCCGCTATGGTTGCTTTACTTGAGGGAATGGGTGCGGATGCAATCGGAGCTAACTGCTCCCTCGGTCCCCGTCAGCTCAGAGGGGTTGCGGTCGAGCTTCTTAAAAACGCGTCGGTTCCCGTTGTTTTAAAGCCTAACGCAGGCCTGCCGAGGGTAGAAAACGGAAAAACGGTTTTTGATATTACTCCCGACGAATTTGCCGAGGAGGTCGCCGACCTTTTTAAAACAGGTCTTCGCACAGCAGGCGGCTGCTGCGGCACCACCCCCGAATATATAGAAAAGCTAAACGAGAAAATCGGCGGTCTTTCTCCCCTTCCCTTAAAGGACAAAGGGCTTACCGTCGTTTCCTCCTATACCCACGCGGTAGAGTTTGGAAAGTCCCCAGTTCTTATAGGCGAGCGCATTAACCCAACGGGCAAAAAGCGGTTTAAGCAGGCCCTTCTCGATAAGGATATCGATTATATTCTTACCGAGGGGGTAAATCAGCAGGAAAAGGGGGTCCATATCCTCGACGTAAACGTAGGTCTCCCGGGTATTGACGAAAAAGAAATGCTCAGCACCGCCGTTTTTGAGCTTCAGACCGTGACCGACCTCCCCCTTCAGATCGATACCGCCGATACTGCCGCTATGGAGGCGGCCCTTCGCCGATATAACGGCAAGGCTATGATAAACTCGGTAAACGGCAAAAAGGAAAGTATGGAGGCGGTTTTCCCTCTCGTTAAAAAATACGGCGGCGTAGTAGTGGCCCTGACCCTTGACGAAAGGGGTATTCCCGATACGGCCGAGGAAAGATTCGAGATCGCAAAGAAGATCTTAAAGGTCGCTGACGACTACGGAATAGATAAAAAGGATATCATTTTCGATACCCTTGCCATGACGGTCAGCGCCGATAAAAATGCCGCAAGGGTCACCCTTAATGCCCTCAGACGCATAAAGGAGGAGCTTGGCTGTCATACCTCCCTTGGTGTTTCAAACGTTTCCTTCGGACTCCCCGTCCGCGACGCAGTAAACGGAGTTTTCTTTGCCATGGCTCTCGAAAACGGACTTAGTGCGGCAATTATGAACCCCTATTCGGCCGATATGATGAAGACCTACTACGCATTCAGGGCACTTTCGGGACTTGACGAAAACTGCGCCGAATATATCTCGGCCGCCGAGTCCTTTAATATAGCGACTGCGGTACCTCAGACGGTAAAGGATAAAAGCACCGAGGAATTTTCCTCCGAGCTTCAAAGGGCCATCATCAAGGGCTTTAAGGAGCGTGCGGGAGAGGTCACACGGGAGCTTATTAAGAGCACCGAGCCTCTTGATATCGTAAATAACGAGGTAATTCCCGCCCTTAACATAGTCGGCGAAGGCTTTGAGAAGAATAAGATTTATCTGCCTCAGCTTCTTATGAGCGCCGAGGCGGCAAAGTCGGCCTTTGAGGTAATAAAGGTCGGTCTTGGCGGCAAAAAGACCGAAACCAAGGGCGATTTTATAATCGCTACGGTTAAGGGAGACGTTCACGATATCGGCAAAAACATCGTAAAGCTGCTTCTCGAAAACTACGGCTTCAGGGTAACCGACCTCGGAAAGGACGTACCGCCCGAGAAGATAGTCGAAAAAACCATTGAGCTCGGCGCCCCTCTCGTCGGACTAAGCGCCCTTATGACCACCACCGTACCCGCTATGGAGGAGACCATAAGGCTTCTGAGAGAAAAGGCTCCTTTCTGCAAAATAGTTGTGGGCGGAGCTGTCCTCACCAAAGAATATGCCGACAAGATAGGTGCCGACAGGTACGCAAAGGACGCCCTTGATACGGTCCGCTACGCCGAAGAGGTAATTTCCGAAAAAGCTTAATAAATCACAAAACCCGAAGGAGCTTATATCATACTCCTTCGGGTTTTAAAATTATTTCTGCACCGTGCGACAGATTATTTCTTCCTGCAGGCCGTCACTTAGTTTTACAAAATAGTCGGAAAAGCCCGAAACGCGGACACGAAGACTGCTGTAGTTTTCGGGGTTTTCCTTTGCGGCAAGGAGATCCTCACGGGAGACGTAGTTAAGCTGAAACTGGGTACCGCCCTTTTGCAGATAGGCTTCGAACATATCGCAGAGCTTATAAAAGGATTCGTCATCCCTTACCATTTCCGCTTCGACATTTAGGTTGGTAACGGTGGAGCCGCAAGCAATGCCGTTTTTGTCCGCCCCTGCTACCGAACTGAGCAGGGCGGTAAGACCTGCTTTATCTCTGCCCTCGCTCTGACTGAGCCCGTATTTCAGCATTTCGCCGTCCCTTCTTCCGTCGGGGGTGGCCTTTGTTCTTTCACCAAACCAGACGTGATGAATATTATATCCCGTTATGTCGCCCATAAGCCAGGGGTAGCCGTAGACGTTGCGCTTGCCAACAGAATGGGCGTAGATACTGCCGTATATCCTTTGCGCAATTTCGTTTGAGCGGTCGTCGTCGTTACCGAAAAAGACGCCCTTTTTAACTATAAGGGAGCGCATATCCTCAAAGCCCTTCCAGTTTGCCTTTAGGGCCTCTGCAAGCTCCTTCATGGTGAAACGTTTTTCATCAAAAACAAACTGCTTAACCGTCACTACCGAGTCGATAAGGTTGGTTACTCCAAGCATCATCGGCGCCGCTATAACCACATTTCCGCCGCCCTGTGTCAGACTTTTTGCGTTTTCGATACAGTCGTTAAAGAAGAGGGTCGAAACGTAGTTTATATCCCTTCCGCGGCCTAAGTTATACTTATTATCATATTCACGGACGATATCGAGGTCGCTTAGCAGCTCCTTTTCGAAAATGGCATAAAACTCGTCGAAGGTTTTGGTATTTTCAATAAGCTCGCTCTTTTTGTGAAAAAGGGTCTCGACACAGCGGAGAATATTTCCCTTACTCGTGCCGCCGTATACCGCACCTAACATTGCAGGCTCGTTACAGCCCACAAGAGCATGATTCACGGCACGCTCAAAGCTGAAGCCGCATATCTCGGTAAAAGCCTTTATGCGCTTTTCATCGTTCGAAAAGGCAATCCGCTTGTTTTTATCCTTCCGCTCACAGTCCATCATATACCGAAATACCTCTTTCGGGGTCTTTTTCGTCCAGCGGAGGGTTATCTGAGGGATCCAGGTGGGAAGCTCAAGGAGAGCCTCGACGATGAGGCGGGAGGTATCCGAGAAGCCGTCCTCGCCGTTTTCCAGATATCCTCCTACCGCGAAATGAGATTCGCCGCCGCGGGTAAATTGATTTGCCCCGACCCGGGTTGCCGACTGTATCATAAGGAAAAGCTCCTGCAGATATTCCTTGGCCTCCCCTCGGGTAAGTCTTCCCTCTTTTATATCCTTTTCGTAGAATTTTGACAGATAGCGGTCTAAGGTGCCGATACTGTCGGGGTCGGCAGAAAAGCAGAAATAAACGCAGAGCACCGCTTCGTAAAAGGTCTCTGCAGGATATTCGGGAATCCGCAAAAAGGTCCTCGACAGTTTTATAAGGTTTGCCTTATACTTTTCGTTTTCTACCCCTTTGGCAAATTCTGCCGCCCTCTCCGAGCATTTATGGGCAAAGGCGATATAGCTGTCGGCCACCCTGTCGAGGGCCTTTAAAAACTCGGTTTCCTCCTCTTTTGAATGAACCTTTAAAGAGGCGGAAATTCTTTCCTTTATACCCTTTATTCCACCCTCTATAACTATACGATAATCGGCGGCGGCGTGCTGCCATTCCATGGTCGAAATATTGTCGATCGGTTTAAGATAGAAATTATTCATAATCTTGGCCGTCTCGGTATGTCCGCTTCGCCCGAAGGCGTCGCCCACAACACTTCCGTCGAACCTGAAAAAGCCGGTCATCGAGGAGGCTTCGGTTAGCTTCGGCTCCTGATTTAGTATGTATTCACAGATCCTTTTAGACTCCATCTGCATTTTAGGAAGAAGCAGATCTTCGCGGTCAAACTCGGTCTTTACAGGCTCGTTCCACATTTCGCCGCTAAGAGTCATATTAAGCAGTTTTTCTATACGCTCGGTCATAACACCACTCCTTTGCCTTTATTATACGAGATGATACGGCAAAGGAAATATCACTTTCGGTATATTTGCACTTTTCGGAACAAAAGTTTACTGATTTTCTTGACAGACAGCCCTTATTTGTTATAATAAAGGCGGTGATCAAATGGAAAAGGATTTTGTTATTACGGGGATAAAACGTATTGTTTACGTAGGTGAAGAGGAATATCCCGAGAAGGTGACCCGTTTCGGTATGAGTGCCGTTCAAAACGAACTGATTTTTACCTTTTCGGGACAAAATACAGTATATTTTAACGGAAAAGCTCTTAAAACTCTTCCCGGCACCGTGAGATTTTTGCCCGAGGGAAGGGTTTATGAATACGTCGTTGACCGAGAGGTAAACGGCGCCTGCATAGATATCGTCTTTACCGCAGATCGGGTGATTTCTAAGGATGCCTTTATTACCTCGCCGATCTTAAACCAAAAGCTGCCTGCTCTTTTTAAAAAGGCCTTTTCGATCTGGGTCGCAAAGGGTGAGGGTTATAGGTTCGAATGTATTTCCCTGCTTTATAAAATTTTAGCCGAGCTTTGGAAGGAAAGCTATCTGCCCGACGCAGACTTTAAAAAGATCGAGCCTGCGGTTACCTATATTAACGAAAACTTTTTAAGTGAAAAGCTCAGTGCCGAAGGACTGGCGAAAAGGTGCGGTATCAGTTATGCGTATCTTAAAAGGCTTTTTATCAGAAGGTTCGGTATGCCGCCGAAAAGATATGTCATTTCCCTTAAGATCAACTTAGCCTGCGATCTGTTAAGGTCCGAAATGTACTCGGTATCTCAGGTGGCGGAAATGTCGGGCTATGACGATATTTATTTTTTCAGCAGACAGTTTAAGGAGTATATCGGAATTTCGCCCACCGAATTTATAAAAAAGTTTAAATCGTCGAAATAGAAAAACCCGAGGGTTTCCTCGGGTTTTAAAGCTTCATATATTTATTATACGTTTCGTCGCCCAGCATAGCGCGGTAGACGGTTTCGTAGCCGAGCTTAGTCTCGGCTTCGCTTTTTTCTGGGTAGGTCAGCAGGACGTAATCGACCCCGAAAAGCTTTGCCTGGGCGGTAGTTTTAGTAAAGCCCGAACGGAGGTAAAAATTTATTCTTCGGGTTCGGATAATTTTCTCGGCCTCGTCTTCGGTAGCGGCGATATCCTCACACTCGATAAGAATGGTATTATCCCCTGCCGCCTCTTTTAAAAGCTTTAGGGTCTCGCTTCCGATCCCCTGTCCCCTTTTTTCGGGGTTTACGGCAAGATAATCCACAAGAGCAAAGCCGTCTTTAACACACAGGCCAAAATAAGAAAGCACCTCGCTGCCGTCGAATAAAGCATAGTAGGTGCAGAGGCCTTCCTCCACCATTCGGAGCAGATGCGCAAGAGGTTTAAGCTCGTCCGGCGGAAAGTCGACCACCATATAGGTTTTATAAATATATTCAATTTGGTGCTTTTTTAAAAGGGTTAACATTTTGACCACGTCCAAATATAATTATACCACAGAAAAAATTCGCCGTCAATAGTTTTAAAAATTATTTATTCCTCTTAACCATCTTCTC
>SFWF01000070.1 GCA_004560045.1 bacterium
CTGCGAAGTAATTGCCGTTTCCGGAGACGTTGGACAGGGAACCGAGCTTGACGGTCTTGAAGAAAAGGCCATCGCTACCGGCGCTTCCAAGCTTTACATACTCGACCTTAAGCAGGAATACGTTGAGGAATACATCTGGCCCTGCCTTAAGGCAGGTGCAGATTACGAGAGCTACCTTCTCGGAACCTCTCATGCACGTCCCTGTATTGCTAAGGGTCTTGCCGAGATCGCCAAAAAGGAAGGCGCAGACGCGATCTGCCACGGATGTACCGGTAAGGGTAACGATCAGGTTCGTTTTGAGCTTACTCTTAAGGCCTTCGCCCCCGAAATGGCTATTATTGCCCCTTGGCGTGAGTGGGATATCAAGTCTCGCGAAGAAGAGATCGACTATGCAGAGGCTCATAACATTCCTCTTAAGATCAATCGCGAAACCAACTACTCTAAGGATAAGAACGTATGGCACCTTTCTCACGAGGGTCTCGACCTTGAGGACCCTGCAAACGAGCCTATGTATGCAAAGAAAGGCTTCCTCGAGATGAGCGTTGCTCCCGAGCAGGCTCCCGACGTTCCTACCTACGTTAATATTCACTTTGAAAAGGGTGTTCCCACCGCTATCGACGGCGTGGAAATGAACGGACTTCAGATCGTTGAAAAGCTTAACGAGCTTGGCGGCGCTAACGGAATCGGACTTCTCGATATCGTCGAGAACCGTCTTGTCGGTATGAAGAGCCGCGGCGTTTACGAGACCCCCGGCGGAGCTATCCTTTATAAGGCTCACGAGCTTCTCGAAATGCTTTGCCTCGACCGCGAAACCTCTCACTATAAGAAGCTTGTTGCTCAGAAGTTTGGCGAGCTCGTTTACTTCGGTCAGTGGTTCACTCCCCTTCGTGAAGCAATCTCTGCTTTCGTTGATAAGACTCAGGAAACCGTTACCGGCGACGTTAAGGTCAAGCTTTATAAGGGTAATATCATCAATGCGGGAGTAACCTCTCCCTACACCCTCTACGACGATGAAGTAGCCTCCTTCGGCGACGACGGCGGCGCTTACGATCAGAAGGATTCCGCAGGCTTCATTAACCTCTACGGTCTTCCCATCAAGGTTAAGGCCATGCTCGATAAGAAGAGGGACAATAAATAATGACTAAGGTGTTTATAGACGGAAGTCAGGGAACTACCGGACTTCGAATTTTCGACCGACTGAGCGCAAGGGAAGATATAGAGCTTATAACCCTTCCCGAAGAGCTTAGAAAAGACCTTTCGGTCAGAACTGATGCTATAAATTCCTCGGATATAACCTTCCTCTGCCTTCCCGATGCTGCCGCTATCGAAGCTGTAGCGCAGGCCAAGGACAGCGTTAAAATACTCGACACTTCCACTGCTCATCGCACTAATGAGCAGTGGATTTACGGTTTTCCTGAGGTTTTTGAAAACGGCTATGATAGGGTGAAAAACGCCAAAAGAGTAGCGGTTCCGGGCTGTCATGCAAGCGGATTTATAGCTCTTGTTAAGCCCCTTGTAGACGCGGGAATTATTCCCCCCGACGCCCTTCTGACCTGTCACTCTATAACGGGTTATTCGGGCGGCGGAAAGAAAATGATCGCCGAATACGAGGACGAAGGACGCGATTTCCTCTTTGATGCTCCGCGTCAGTACGCTCTTACTCAGCAGCATAAGCACCTTAAGGAAATCAAGGCTATATCAGGAATAGATAACGAACCTGTTTTCTGTCCCATAGTTGCTGATTTTTATAGCGGAATGTGCGTAACCGTACCGCTTTTTGCGTCACAGCTTAAAAACGGCGCAGATATAAACACTGTTAAAAAGATTTTTAAAGATAAGTACAACGGTCCTATAGTAAACTACTGTGAGGAGATAGGCGAGGGCGGTCTTGTTTCGGCAAACGGAATGAGAGGCAAGGACTCTATGCAGATCTTCGTTGAAGGAAATGAGGACAGAATTTTGCTTATTTCCCGTTATGATAACCTCGGAAAAGGCGCATCGGGTGCCGCTCTTCAGTGTATGAACATTATGATGGGCATCGACGTTACCACAGGACTCGACTTATAAGGAGAATTTTATGAATATCATCCCCGGCGGCGTGTGTGCCGCAAAAGGCTTTAAGGCAAACGGAATTCATTGCGGAATCCGCAAAAACCGTACCAAGCGCGATATTTCTATGATCGTAAGCGACAAAAAGGCGGTTGCCGCAGGCGTCTATACGACTAACCTTGTTAAAGGCGCTCCCAACATCGTTACCAAAAAGAATATTTCCGACGGCTACGCTACCGCAGTTATCTGTAACAGCGGAAATGCAAACACCTGTAACGCCAACGGTATAGAAATAGCCGAAAAAATGTGTAAGCTTACCGGCGACGCTCTCGGAATTCCCGCTAACGATGTTGTCGTTGCGTCTACGGGCGTCATCGGACAACCTCTCTGTCTTGATCCTATCGAGGCAGGTATGAACGAGCTTGTTGCAGGCCTCAGCTACGACGGCGGTAAAGCCGCCGCCGAAGGCATAATGACTACAGATACCGTTATGAAAGAGGTAGCCGTAAGCTTTACTATTGGCGGCAAAGAGTGCAAGATCGGCGGAATAGGCAAAGGCTCGGGAATGATTCATCCCAATATGGCGACAATGCTCGTCTTTATTACGAGCGACGTTGCAATTTCTCCCGAAATGCTTCAAAAGGCCCTCAGCTGCGACATAAAAACGACCTTTAATATGGTAAGCGTAGACGGTGATACCTCTACCAACGATATGGTGGTCGTTCTTGCAAACGGTATGGCCGAAAACACCGAGATCAACTCCGAAGGCGAAGACTTCAACACCTTCTGTAAAGCTCTTAATACCGTTAACACCTATCTCTGCAGAATGATCGCAGGCGACGGTGAGGGTGCTACCAAAATGCTTGAATGCAAGGTAAGCGGAGCCGACAGCGATGCGATTGCGAAAACCGTAGCAAAGTCGGTTATATGCTCTTCTCTTACTAAGGCGGCTATGTTTGGCGCCGACGCTAACTGGGGACGCGTGCTCTGTGCTATAGGCTATAGCGGAGCCGACGTCGATATAACCAAGATAGATGTTTCTTTCCGCTCTAAGGCAGGGGAGATAATTGTCTGCAAAAACGGTGCAGGCGTCGAGTTTTCCGAAGAAAAGGCTAAGGAGATCCTCCTTGAAAGAGATATCGAAATACTCGTTTCTTTGGGCGACGGTAATTTCTCTGCAACCGCCTGGGGCTGTGACCTTACCTATGATTACGTAAAGATTAACGGAGATTACAGAACATGATAACTAACGCACAAAGGGCCGAAATTCTCGTTAACGCCCTTCCTTACATCAAAAAGTATTATAACAAGGTAATCGTTGTTAAATACGGCGGAAACGCTATGATAAACGACGAGCTTAAAATTGCCGTTATGGGAGACCTCGTTCTTCTCAGTACTATCGGTATAAAGGTAGTTCTCGTTCACGGAGGCGGCCCCGAAATTTCGGGAATGCTTAAGAAGATCGGTAAGGAGAGTCAGTTTATTAACGGACTTCGCGTTACCGATGCAGAAACTGCAGATATCGTTCTTCAGGTATTAGCGGGAAAAATCAATAAGACCCTCGTTAACCACCTTCAGAACAGCGGTGGAAAGGCCGTAGGTCTTTCGGGTATGGACGGTCATCTTATCGAGGCCGAAATAAAGGACCCCGCTCTCGGCTTTGTCGGCGAAATTACCGATATCAACATTGAACCCGTTACCGACCTTTTGGAAAACGGATATATTCCCGTTATTTCAACCGTCGGTTGCGATAAAGACGGTAACGTTTATAACATCAATGCCGATACTGCCGCCGCAAGAATTTCAAGCGCTCTCGGCGCCGAAGCCTTGTTCCTTATGACCGATATCGTAGGACTTTTACGCGATAAGGACGACGAATCTACCCTTATTTCAAGCGTTTGCGTCAGTGAAGCACCTCAGCTTATGCGCGAAGGAATAATCTCGGGCGGTATGATTCCTAAAATCGAATGCTGTGTAGAAGCCATTCGTCAGGGAGTAAATAGGGTGTTTATCCTTGACGGCCGCGTACCTCATTCGCTTCTTATCGAGACCCTTACCAACGAGGGTATCGGTACAATGCTCTACGGAGGATAGAATGAGTATTACACAATTAGACAAAGAATATGTTGCGGGTACCTACGGACGTTTCCCCGTTGAGCTTAAAAACGGCAAAGGTGCTTTGGTATACGATACCGACGGAAAAGAGTATATCGATCTCGGTACGGGTATCGCCGTAAATGCCTTCGGTTATGCCGACGACGAGTGGATCTCTGCCGTAACGAAGCAGCTCGGCGCTCTTCAGCACACCTCCAACCTTTTCTATTCCGAGCCCTGTGCAAAGCTTGCTCAGCTTTTATGCGAAAAGACGGGTATGAAAAAGGTATTCTTTTCAAATTCCGGAGCCGAGGCAAACGAGTGTGCAATTAAAACCGCCCGTCGCTATAGTTTTCTGAAATACGGTGAGGGCAGAAGCACTATTGTTACCCTTAAAAACTCCTTTCACGGAAGAACCATAACGACCCTTGCCGCAACGGGTCAGGATATCTTTCATACCGAATTTGGTCCCTTTACCGAAGGCTTTGTATATGCCGAGGCCAATAATACCGCCGATGTCATAAGTTTAGTAAAGAAGCATAACTGCTGTGCCGTTATGATGGAGCCCGTTCAGGGTGAGGGCGGCGTTATGAAGCTTGACGATACCTTCGTTAAGGAGGTATACGATTTCTGTAACGCAAACGACGTTTTGCTTATCTTTGACGAGGTTCAGACGGGTAACGGAAGAACGGGAAGCCTTTACGCTTATCAGCAGTTTGGTATAACCCCCGATATCGTTTCGACTGCTAAAGGTCTCGGCGGCGGTCTGCCGATAGGTGCTACAATGCTTGGCAAAAAGGTCGAGGATACCTTAACCCCCGGCAGTCACGGCTCTACCTTCGGAGGAAACCCCGTTGCCTGCGCAGGCGCTTACAGTATAATCTCCCGAATCGACGAGGAGCTGCTTGCTGGCGTTCGATCGAAAAGTGAGTATATTTTTAAAGAGCTGGGCTCGGCTGAGGGAATTAAATCGGTCAGCGGAATGGGTCTTATGATAGGACTCGAAACCGAAAAGGATGCTAAAGAGGTCGTTGCCGCCTGCAGAGAAAAGGGCGTTCTCGTACTTACCGCAAAAACTAAGGTTCGTCTGCTTCCTCCCTTAAACATCCCCGACGAGCTTCTGAGTAAAGCCGTAGATATTATCAAGGAGTGTGTAAAATAATGGCAAAACATCTGCTTAAGCTGATGGATCTCTCCGAAAAGGAGATTACCGAAATTTTAAACCTTGCCGATCAGCTAAAATATGAGAAAAAGCACGGCATCGAGCATCATTATCTTAAGGGTAAGACCCTCGGAATGATATTCCAGAAGTCTTCGACCCGTACCCGCGTTTCCTTCGAGGTTGGTATGTACGACCTCGGCGGATCGGCTCTCTTCCTTTCATCCCGCGATCTTCAGATAGGTCGTGGCGAGCCCGTTGAAGATACCGCCCGCGTTCTTTCGGGTTATCTTGACGGAATTATGATCCGTACCTTTGAGCAGGCCGAAGTTGAATCCCTTGCCGAATACGGCTCTATTCCGATCATAAACGGTCTCACCGATTACTGTCATCCTTGCCAGGTTCTTGCCGATCTTATGACCTTCAGAGAGTTTAAAGGTAATTTCCAGGGCAAAAAGATGTGCTACATCGGCGACGGAAACAATATGGCAAACAGTCTTATCGTAGGCGGAATCAAGATGGGTATGAAGGTAGCCGTTGCTTGCCCCGAAAACTATCAGCCTGATGCTGAAATTATGAAATGGGCAAGAGAGAACGGCGACTTTACCTGCACCGACGACATTCTTGCCGCCGCTAAAGATGCCGACGTTCTTTATACCGACGTCTGGGCCTCTATGGGTCAGGAATCCGAAAAGGCCGAGCGTGAAAAGGTATTCGCCGGTTATCAGATCAACGACGAGGTTATGGCCGTTGCCGCAGAAGGCGCTATGGTTCAGCACTGCCTCCCCGCACACCGCGAGGAAGAAATTACCGCTAAGGTTTTCGAGGAGCACGCAGAAGAGATCTTCACAGAAGCTGAAAACCGCCTTCACGCACAAAAAGCCGTTCTTGTAAAGCTTATGGGAAATAACTGATAAAAACTGAAAAGATATGCAGGTTGGATCCTTCCAAGCCTGCATATCTTTTTATAAATAGAATATTTCTATATCATTATAGAAATCGTCCGCTATTCAATAGTATAAGGAATCAAAATATCGGCTTTGTTTTGCGAAAATATGCTTTCTATCGATTTTTCGGCGATATCCTTAACCGAATAGTCCACCGAGGTTATCCGAATTCTTTAAGCATTTTAATGTTATCAAAGCCGTATACGTCTGCTCGTATATTCTTAAAATGAACCTTTAAAGCGTAATAATCGGTTGAACAGATTATGGCGGTTTTATTCGTGTAATTTTGCGATAACTGCTCAAGCTCGGTTACTACAGAATAATTCTTAAAGCCTCTTATACCTGCCATAAAGCCCTCAAAACGCATTTTTTGAGCATAAGCATCGCTGTATTTAAGGGCAGGGGAGAAATAGACGACATTATCGTAGGCTTTTTTCAGAACGGATTCGGTCATTTCCTTCATAGCGGCATAGTCATCGATTCCGACGTAGGGTATGCCTTCTACCTTGTTGCCGACACACACTATAGGTATATTAAGAGTAGATACGAAGCTTTCGAATTTATCGCCTGAATTAACCGAACAAAGAATAATCCCGTCAACACCCGAGCTATAAAGCTTTTTAATACACTCTATCTCGTATTCCTTATCATAATGCGAAAGCATTACCGTAGCGGTATAACCGATTTTCCGAAGAGCGAACTCTATTTCGGTTATAAGGCTTGTCAGATATTCGTTATTGAGATTAAAAACTATCACGCCAACCTGCTTTATGTTTTTGTCGAGGGTCGGGCGGTAACCGTAGGATATAGCGGTATCTATGATCATTTTCTTTGTCTTGTCGCTTATACCGTTGCGGTTATTAAGTGCGCGGTCGACCGTACCCTGAGAAACTCCGCAAATGCGTGCGAGCTGAGCCGTCGAAATTTTCATACTTCTCATAGTTTAATTTCAATGCTTTCGTTAATTTCTTGCTCGGCAAAGGTGATAATTCCGCTCTCAAAAGAAAATTCAACCTCTCTTCCATCGATTGTAACTTTAGAAACAGAATCGGTAAACTTTGCGCCGAGAGTCTTAAGGTGTAATTTTCCGCCGTTAAGCTTAACGGTAGCCGAAGAAGCCGTCTTTTCGAAATAGCCCCAACCCGTACCGAGGCTGAATAAGAATTTAAAGTATTCTCTGTCTTCAATGGGGGCAAATCCGATATGACCACGCGACAAATCGAACTCAAAGCCGCTGAATATCGGCAGGAAGGAAAAGCTTGCCATCGTACGGGCGTAGTTGCTTCCGCATTCTATTTCGTTCCAGGGATTACGCTTCTCGCCGTCGTAGCGGTCTCTTACGGCCTTTACGACCTTAAGTCCGTCTTCTATCTTTCCGGCGGCAAAAAGCAGTCCTGCAAAGGAATATTCAAAGCCTGTCATATTCTCTTCACAGTAAGGAACGGGAATTATCGGCTTTTCGATATGGTCGGGGTAACCGCACATGATCGTTCCTGCTTCGTCATTAAGGCAGAAAATTCTCCAAGGGTTTGCAAAATTTCTCATAGAAGGTATAAAATTATACTTCATCATACTGTGGAGAGCAATATTCATCTGCTCCTTGTCAAATATCTGACCGCCGCCCAGAATATACGAGTGCCACTGACC
>SFWF01000071.1 GCA_004560045.1 bacterium
CGCCTTTAGAAAAAGACTTAAGGTCGACCTTTATAACTCCCTTTGCAGTTATGCCGAGGAGAGTCCCGATCTTACCGAGGCCGAGCTTATAGCCGCCTTTGGCGAGCCCTCTGCCTACAGCGACGAATACGTTGCCGCCTTCAGCGACGATGAAAAGCTTAAATCGATAAAGAAAAATCGACTCGTCCGTTGGCTTATTGCCACACTTCTCGGTATTATCGCCCTGATAGGAATAGTCATTGCGGCCGCCACTATTTACGACGCTTTCAATACCGAATACTATTATTTTGAGCAAACAATAACGGATGAGGGAAAATTTAACGTTGTTATAACGGAGGAATAACTATGAAAAGGCTCATATCTATCGCATTGGTTTTAACTTTAACATTATGTACGTTTTCTTTTTGTGTCAGCGCAACTTCGGAAGATACCTTTGATCGCGAAAAGGTGATACGCCGCACGGTAGAATATTTTTCTGACGGAACCGTTATGGAAACCGTAATAACCGAAGAAGCCTCAGTAAATACCGCCCGCGCAACTCAGTATACAAAGTCCGGAACTAAAAGCAACACCCTAAAAAACGCCGACGGCGACGTGCTTTGGAGCTTCACCCTAAGAGGACAGTTTGACGTGGTAGAAGGTGTCAGCTCGGTCTGCACTCTTGCAAAACACAGCTATAATATTTACGACAATAGTTGGTCTTTAGATTCTGCGTCTACCTCAAAATCCGCAAATAAGGCGATCGGTAACGCCACCTTTAAAAAGAAGGTGCTTTTTGTAACGACCGACACAAAGAGCTTTACCTTGACTCTTACCTGCGATAAATACGGAAATCTTTCTTAATTACAAAACGGAGCCAAAGGCTCCGTTTTACTTTTTTTGGTCAACATATCAAAATAACACCGAAAAATAAAAAATAAGGCTTAAAAACTGTTTATTTTCTTGAAAAAAGTTTGGTTTTATTGTATAATTCATACGAATATCTTTCCGAGAGGAGATTTAAATATGAGAATTTATGAAAACATACTTAAAACAAGCGAAAATCGCCTGCCGCAGCGCGCCTATTATATCCCTAAGGGAAAAAGCGAATATATGCTGCTGAACGGTAACGATTGGCGCTTTGCCTACTTTACCCGCGACATCGATTATACCGACAATATCGAAAAGTGGGATACCATAGCCGTACCCTCCTGCTGGCAGACCCTCGGCTACGAAAACCCCAACTATTCCAACATAAACTATCCCTATCCTTACGATCCGCCCTTCGTTCCCGACGATAACCCCTGCGGTGTTTACGAAAAGGATTTCGAAATTAAATCTCTTTGGGGAAAGGTCTACTACGTTTTAGAGGGCGTTTCCTCCTGCGGCTTCGTTTATGTAAACGGAGAATACGTAGGCTTTACTCAGGGCTCTCATCTTCAGGCCGAATTCGATATTACCCCCTTCGTAAAGGTCGGTAAAAATACCCTTCGCGTAAAGGTCCTTAAGTGGTGTTGCGGAAGCTACCTTGAGGATCAGGATTTCTTCAGAATGAACGGCATTTTCCGCGATACGTATATTCTTCAGCGTCCCGAGGGTCATATAGTTGACGCCTACGTCGTTTCTAAAGATAATAAGGTAACCGTTACCGCCGATGCCGAAGCCGACGTTACCATTTACGATATGGAGGGTAAGGCGGTAGGCTCTGCAAGCGGTAAGGAGACCGAGATCAAGGTAGAAGACCCCGTTCTCTGGAACGCAGAAAAGCCCTACCTTTATACCGTAAAGCTCGAAAAGGACGGCGAGGTCATCGAGATCGAAACGGGCTTTCGAACCATCGAGGTCAGCGGCACCTACGAGCTTCTTATAAACGGAGTATCTGTAAAGCTGCACGGCGTAAATCACCACGATACACATCCGACCAACGGCTGGTACGAGACCAACGAGGAGCTTGAAAAAGAGCTTCGCCTTATGAAGGAGCTTAACATCAACTGCATCCGCACCTCTCACTATCCTCCCACTCCTTATTTCTTAAACCTCTGTAACCGTCTCGGCTTTTACGTGGTTTTAGAGACCGATATCGAGACCCACGGTGTCGTCAGAAGACGCTCGGATATTCCCTATGGCTTCGACGTAGAAAGCTCCGACTGGCCCTGCACAAAGCCCGAATGGAAGAAGGAGCACATCGAGCGTATGGAGCGCGCGGTATACCGCGACCGTAACCACCCCTCGGTCGTTATGTGGTCTACCGGTAACGAGTCGGGTCACGGCCCCAACCATAAGGCCATGGTCGCCTTCCTCAGAAGCCTTAACGACAGCCGCCTCGTACACGTTGAGGACGCTTCCCGTAAGGGCGAGATCCACTCTGCCGACGTTTATTCGAGAATGTATCCCTCCCTTAAGGATCTTGAAGCATTTGCCAATGATGCAAAGATAAATATGCCCGTATTCCTCTGTGAGTATGCCCACGCTATGGGTAACGGACCCGGAGACGTATGGGACTATAACGAGCTTATCGACTCTTACGATAAGCTTATCGGCGGATGTGTCTGGGAATGGACCGATCATACCGTTATAGTCGACGGAGTACAGAAGTACGGCGGCGACTTTAAGGGCGAGCTTACCCACGACGGAAACTTCTGCTGCGACGGTATGGTATTCTCCGACCGCTCCTTAAAGGCAGGCTCATTAGAGGTCAAGGCCGCTTATCAGCCTATGAAGACCTCTCTTGAGGGCAACGTCCTGACCGTTAAAAACCGTCTCGACTTTACCTGTCTCTGTGAGTACGACTTTACCTATGCTATCGAGCTTGACGGAAGGGTCATCTCCGAAAAGACCGAAAAGCTGGCCGTAGCACCCCACGAAACCAAGGAGATCACCCTCGATATCCCCGAGCTTAGCGGTAAGCTTGGCGCATATCTGACCTGCCGCCTTACCAAGGATGGCAAGGCGGTCGCAAGAACTCAGCACGAGCTTGCTATGACCCCCGTAGCCGACGGTATTGCCGAAGGCAAGGTAACCTTCGAGGAGGGCGAGTACGATATTAAGATAGTAGGAAGCGGCTTCGAATATATCTTCTCTAAGCACTACGGAAACTTTACCTCCATCAAGGTGAACGGTCGCGAAAACCTCGCAGGCAAAACCGAGCTTACTACCTGGCGCGCCCCCACCGACAACGAGCGCAACGTAAGTGTTTATTGGGGCAACATAAATATCTGGCAGGGTGAGGACCTTAACCGTCACTTCTCAAAGGTATATTCCTGCACCCTTTCGGGCAACCACATAACCGTAGACGGAGCCCTTTCGGGTATCTCCCGTATGCCCTACTTTAACTATAAGCTCGACATAACCGTACAGGGCGACGGTAAGATCGAATACACCCTCGGCGGCCGCGTTCGTCAGGACGTTTATTGGCTCCCGAGACTCGGCTTCGAGTTCCTCCTCCCCGCAGACAGCAAGGAATTCACCTACTATGGCTACGGCCCCACCGAGAGCTATAACGACGCTCATCACGGCGCTCTTATGGGTATGTATACCTCCGATGCCGATAAGGAATACGTAAACTATGTCCGTCCTCAGGAGCACGGCAACCACTATAACACTAAGTTTCTCACCATCGGTGATATGACCTTCAGGGGCAAGTGCTTCGACGCCAACGTTTCAAACTACAATGCTTATATGCTCGACGAAGCACAGCATACCGACGAGCTGAAGAGCGACGGACTCGTTCACCTTCGTATCGACTATAAGGATTCGGGCCTCGGCTCCAACTCCTGCGGACCTCAGCTTGAGGAAAAATATCGCTTAAAGGAAAAGGAGATCTACTTCGAGTTCAGTATTTCTCCCGTAAAATAATAAATGAAGCTCAAAAACGGATTTAAAGCAGTTTCCATAGGAGAAGACAGATTTATAATAGAGGTCGGCGGCAGTACCGTCGACCTCCGCTCTGCTATGCTCATAAATCCCGCCGCTGAGCTCCTTTTTACGGCGCTTTACGAGGAGCGTGACGAAAAAGAGCTTGTAAACCTCCTGCTTTCCTCCTACGACATAGACGAGGAAACCGCAAACCGCGACGTTTCGGCCTTCATCTCAAAGCTTAAGGAAAGGGATATGCTCGATTAGTATGGATAGTATAAAAAAGCTTGTCGGCTATCCTATGAAGGAGCTCGTCCCTCTGATAACCGACCTTTTAAAGGATGGAAAAGACGTAATAATAACAGCCAGGGGAAACAGTATGCGTCCTATGGTCAAAAACCTGCGAGACGCTTTGATCCTGACGTCTTACAAGGGGAATGCAGAGGTGGGCGACGTCATTCTCTATAAAAGAGAAAGCGGCGCCTTCGTCCTTCACCGAATCGTCGATAAGAGCGAGGACGGAAGCTACGTTCTTATGGGCGATTTTCAGCTTGTTCGCGAGGAAGGCATAAAGGAATCACAGATATTAGCCTCTCTTTCGGGATATATCAGAAAGGGAAGAACCGTGCTTTGTTCCTCGAAAAGGTATCAGCGATATAAAAACCGCTGGACGGGCTCGAAAACAAGGCGAAAGCTCTATATAAAGCTTATAGGCCTCGGCACCTATACCAAAGCGGTACTAAAAAAACTGTTTCATGGGTAACGGGTGTGCGTCATAGTGAGAAATTACCCGAAAAACCAAGTTTTCACTATGGCGCACCCGAATCGTGAAGCAGTTTTGTTTGTTGTAAATATTTGTTAACTTGTTGTAATATATTTTTAGTTGAAATAAGTCAAAAATTGTGGTATCTTTTTATCGGTGACAATAATGAATAAGTATTTAAGAAAACATTTAAAGCTTTTTATATTTTTAGCCTTGGTCGCAGTAGCTGCGGCCGTTTGGTTGCTGTTTGTAGTTTCTGCCGATACGAGGATAGTTCTGAAGGGCTCGAAGGCCGAAACCGTCGAGGTATTCTCCGAATATACCGATAGCGGCTTCGAGGCAAAGGCGGGTATGCTCTTTTTGCCGTTTAGGCCCGAAACCGAGGTTTCAGGCGGCGTAGACACGAGTAAGCTCGGCGACTATTCGATAACCTATAAATCAAGCTTTTTCGGCAAGGAGGACAAGGTGGAAAGAATAGTATCGGTAAAGGATACTACTCCGCCTGCCATAACCGTCGATAAAGAGGAAATTGCTTTTGAGCATAAGGGAGAGGCCCCTGCCTTAGAGGATATTAAGGTCCAGGTCACCGCCGTAGATAACTACGACGGCGATATTTCCGAAAAGGTCGAAAAAAGCCTTAAGGGAAGCGAGCTTATCCTTACCGTTTCCGACTCCTCGGGAAATACTGCGACACACTCGGTCAATATCGTTTTAAACGACGGACTTAAGCCGACCATTTCCCTCAAGGGCTATTCGGTAATGTATATAAAGGCGGGCTCAACCTTCAAGGAGCCCGGATATACCGCCGCCGACAATATGGACGGCGACCTTACCGCCTCGGTCAAGGTAAGCGGCGAGGTCAATGCCTCCAAAAACGGAACCTACCTTCGCGAATATACCGTTACCGACAACTCCGGAAACAGTGCTAAAAGAATACGAAAGGTCGTCGTTTATAGTGGCCTTTCGGCTGAGGATTTTGCCTCCGTGCCCAAAAACGGCAAGACGGTATATCTTACCTTCGACGACGGCCCCGGTGTCTATACCGAAAAGCTTCTCGGATACCTCGATCGCTACGATGTAAAGGCTACCTTCTTCGTTACTAATCAGTTTCCGGGTTATAAGTACCTTATCGGCGAGGCTCATAAGAGAGGACATACTATCGGCGTTCATACCTCGAGTCACAAATGGGAGGTATATAAAAGTAAGGAAAGCTACCTTGCCGATTTTGAAAAGATTCAGAAGACCGTTGAATCCGAGACGGGAAGCCGCGCCGAAATATTCCGTTTCCCCGGCGGCACCAACAACCTTGTAAGCAAGAAACATAACAAAGGGATAATGACCCTGCTTTCAAAGGAAATGAAGAATATGGGCTACGTTTATTTCGACTGGAACGTCGACAGTAATGACGCCCGATACGGCGATACTCAGCGCGTAATCGAAAGCACCATCGAGCAGATATCGAAGAAAAATACCTCGGTGGTACTTATGCACGATATAAAAAGTCATACGGTGGAGGCCGTCCCCGCAATAATCGAATATTGCCTTAAAAACGGCTATACCTTTAAGGCCCTCGATAAAAATTCCCCTCCCTGTAGCTTTAAACCGCAAAACTAAGTTAAATAAAAAAGAATGTTACCGCTCAACGGATCCTACTCTTAAGGACGAAATGCCTAAAAAAGCAAATTTTTGCGGCCTAATGTGTTAAAAAGCCGTGGTACGCGACAGCGTTACCACGGCTTTTTGCCTTTT
>SFWF01000072.1 GCA_004560045.1 bacterium
GAATCAAAGGAAGCCGCCGAAAGCTTTCTTGAAGCTCTTGACCGATACACGGTGGAAAACGTTTATACCGACACCCATAAACAGGATAATAACGCAGCCTACGCCCTTGATACCGACGGTGACGGAAAATACGAAACCACCGAATATTACCCGATGTTCACCTTTACCGAGCTTGACAATAAGAGCTTTAAGGGACTTTCCTCCTTAGAGTGCCTGTCTGCTTTGTCGACCGATCTGTGGTATAGCGTAGAAGATGGCTATCCGATGCTTAAAAAGAAGGGTAACGCCGACGGAGATGTTAATGCCGACGGACGCTTTAGCGCGGTCGATAAAACCCTTCTTCGAAAAAGCCTTATCGGCGTCGGCGAGGCTAAAAACGATGACCCCAACACCGACGGAATATCTGATATTACCGATCTTGTAACCCTATGCAATAAAAACGGTTTTGTAACACGCCTGAAGACGAAGACGGTCTGCTACGAGCTTTTTGCCTTAGATCTTGACGGATATACCGTTATCTATCCCGAGGGCTTTGAATTGGCAAAAACCGCCGCCGAAAAGCTTGCCGGGTATTTCGGACTTTCTGCTTTAGACGATACCGCCCCCGAAACCGAAAAAGAAATTTTGTTAGGCGCTACCAACCGTCCGACGGATGCAAGGGTAAGCGGGCTTGCTTACAGAAGCTTTGTAGAGAAAAATAGAATTCACATAATTGCGGAGGACAACTTTGCCTTATCCGAAGCGGTTGATAATTTCATCGACCTTTACGACGGACGCAGCATACCTCTGATGCGCGGTACCGCCAATGGCTTCGTTCAGGACATAACCCTTTCAAACGGAAAGAATTACAACTACGTTTGGGGTGACGAATTTGAGGGAACGGTTCTCGACCGAACCAAATGGCAGAATTCCGTTTCGGGCTCTAATATGGGTGCCGGCAATGCCGAGGGCAAAGATGCCGATATTAAGGTCATGAACACTCCCGACGTTATGAAGATAGTCGACGGAAACCTCCGCCTCTCTCCAATTCTTTATACCGACCCCGATAACCCGAATATAAAATATGCCGTTCCCGCATCGGTTCGAAGCAGAGGAAGAATGGAATATCGCTACGGATATGCCGAGATACGTGCCAAGGTGCCCTTTAAAACGGGCGTATGGCCTTCGTACTGGTCGGGTGAAAGCAACGCGCTGAGCGGTGAAGAGCTGTGTGACAAGTTTTCTGTCGAGGTTGACGTTTTTGAAATATTCGGAAGTCCGAACACCGTTGTTCCAAATCTTCATAAATGGTACAAAAGCAGTCACGATCCCGCGACCCACGGCTGTACCTTTAACGGAACCCATTCCACAAGCGGAACCGATAAGAATTATTATTTTGAAAACTATGAAAACTTAAGTGATGAATATCATACCTACGGCTTCGAATGGACACCTACCGAGATGTCAATGTACGTCGACGGATATTGCTATAAGACCTATGACATAACAAAATCCTTCGATGCCTGCCCCGATATGACCGGCTTCCACGATCCTCGTTACATCATCTTCAATAATCACGTTTTCTCTCCCAACAGTCGCTTTAAGCCTAACTGCATTGAGGGATATGAAGAAAACCTCCCCGCCAACTACGATATTGACTATTTCCGTCTTTATCAGGATCCGACGGTGTCGGGAACCAAGGTCTGGACGAAAATGAAATAAGTTATAATTGCCAAATAGCGTGGCTAAAAATTGTTGTTTTTGCCAATGTTATTTGGCGGTTATTTTTGTTATAATGTTGTGGGACATTATTTTCTTTTTTGAAGGGAGAAAAAACAATGATCAAGCGACTCAGTAAACATATTTGCATTTTTTTGGCCTTGGTCCTTATCCTTTCCTGCGCCTTCGTTCAGATATCTTCGGTAGCAGCCGAAAATAAGATATGGGACGGCTCTACCGCAGGCGGCGAGATTTTAGGAGGCGGAACCGAAGAAAACCCCTTCCTTATTTCTAACGCTGAACAGCTTGCCTGGGTGGTAAGTAATGGCGGAAACGGAAGATATTATAAGCTTACCGCTGATATCTATCTTAACGATGTCGATAAGGTGAACTGGTCAAACGGCGAAGCGGTGGTCGGCTATACCCCTAAATCCTGGTATAAAAGCAGTGACGTCCCGGCCTTCAGCGGCGTCCTCGACGGCAACGGCTTTGTGGTTTACGGCCTTTACTATAAAGACCCTACCGAAGTCGGAGGCAGAACTACCGGCTACGGACTTATTCCCGAGGCCGCAAAGGTAACCATAAAGAATCTCGGTATCGACAGCTCCTATCTCGAGGCCTATACCAACTATAGCCTTGGTGCTTTTATCGGCAATGGTCAGGGAACCCTAAGTGGCCTTATCGACTGCTGCTACAGCGGCGCCGAGGTTACCGTTAAGGGCTATGACGCAGGCTCTGTTGTGGGCGGCGGTGACATTGCGGGAACCTTGACCATTACCAACACCTACTCTCTTGCTACCGTAAACGGCTCACACCTTAGCGGTGTGGTGGGCGATATCTGGACAAAAGAGTATGTTTTTAAAAACTGCTATGCGGTCGGAACCAAGCTTGTCGGAAAGGGAAACCCTTCCGTTACCCGCGCCTATTCTACTGAAAATGAAAGCGGCGGTGAGCTTATAAGCGCCGACGCTATGAAGGGTACCGCCGTCAGCGGAAACGACTTAGTTTTAAGCGATGCCTTCGTTGCTACCGATTCCTATCCCGTTTTAAAGCCCTTCTGCGATAACGCTAAGTATAGCTGGAACGGAATGCTTCACGGCTTTGAAGTCGGAAGCGGAGATCCGGACGATCCCTATCTTATCGGGGACGCAGGTCAGCTTGCTCTTGCGCTTAAGACTGCCGGCGGACATTATAAACTCTCTAACGATATCTTTATTAACGATATCGAAAAAATTAACTGGGCTACGGGCTCGGTTAAAAAGAACGCTTCCTATACTCCCAATAATTGGTTTTACGGCGACGACGTGGGAAGCTCGTTCTATCTTTCTGACGGAGCCAATGTTCGGTTTAATGGAACTATCGACGGAAACGGCTTTGCGGTTCACGGCCTTTGGTATTCTTCCGAAAACGTACATACTGCCGTAGGTTTAGTTCCTGCCGCGGTAAACTCGACCCTTAAAAATATCACCCTTTCAAATTCTTATATTTACGGCGGTCGTTTTACCGGCGGTCTCTCCAGCTATTTCGGCGGAACCATGTCGGGCTGTATAGTGGATGAATCGGTAATGATCTGCGGTATCGACGCTAAGAGCTACGAATCCACATCTATCGGCGGTCTTACCGGCTGGGGTCAGGGAATAACCCTTACCGACTGCGGCTTCTCGGGAACCCTTAAAAAGATCGGTGCGGGCGGTCACCATATCTACGGCCTGGTCGGAACCTCCTGGGGAACCAAGGTAATAGCCGAAAACTGCTATTCCATCGGTTATCAGCCTTTTACGACCTCTATCGGCACACAGAGCTATGCAACCGTAGCTGCTGCCGAAGCCGGATTTAATAAACTTTATAAGGCCACAAACTGCTACACCGACACCTATCTTAGAGACAATAAGGTATCCTACAAGTATGACTCCGACGGAGTGGATACTGACGGTGACGGCAAGCTCGAATACGATAAGACGGGAACCTATACCGTATTTACCTTTGATAAACTTAACTTTAATCAGATAAAATCAAAGGAAGCCCTCAATTATATGACGGGATTTTCTTCGGATAAATGGTATACCCGTGAGGCCCTTCCTCCGATACAAACCTCCTTTGTTAAGGCTCACGGCGACGTAAACGACGACGGAAAATTTGCCGAATACGCCGATATTATCGCCCTTAGAAAGGTTCTTATCGGAAATACTGCTGCGGTAGTTTATCCCGATACGAATCTCAGCGGCGATACCGATATCTGCGACCTTGTCGCAATTTCAAAGCTCGACCGCTTTGTAGTCGGCTCCCTGACCGTTCCTACCGCGGTATTCTTTAGCGATTTCACCTTTGGCGATACCGTAAATATCATCTATCCCGCAGGGGACGACGCCGCATATCAGGCTGCAAAGAATCTCGGCGCATACTATGAGGCCGCAGGTCTTACCGCTGTCGTTTCCGACGATAGTGCTGCCGAGACGGGAAGCGAGCTCCTTTTAGGAAAAACCAACCGCGCCGAAAGCGCCTCTGTTGCCCTTGGAGAGTATGCTTCCAAGGTAGTAAACGGTAAGCTTGTTATTTCAGCAGGCCACAGTATTGCCCTCGAGGAAGCGGTAAATACCCTTATGTCGGTTCCCTTCAGGAATAATGCCGCCCCCGTATTCAGCGGTT
This sequence comes from bacterium, assembly GCA_004560045.1. Classification (GTDB taxonomy): domain Bacteria; phylum Bacillota; class Clostridia; order Oscillospirales; family Acutalibacteraceae; genus SFWF01. The sequence goes on from SFWF01000072.1 coordinate 4,345, forward strand.
ATAGCGAGTTTGATGCGTCGGTGACCCTTGCAAGCGGAAATACCTATTCCTACGTTTGGGGCGATGAGTTCATCGGCGACTCCTTAAACAGAGATAAATGGGTCTGCTCTACGAGCAGCTCCAAGATGAGCGGCTTCTCCGATATGCCTATCCTCGATACCGAGGAGGTCGTAAAGGTTACCGACGGACGTCTCCGTCTTTCGGCAATTCCTTATTCGATTCCCGGCAACGACAAGGTCAAATATGCCGTTCCCGCTTCGGTTCATTCTCAGGGAACTATGGAATATCGCTACGGCTACGCCGAAATAAGAGCAAAGGTTCCCTTCGAAAGGGGAGTCTGGCCCTCCTTCTGGATGCAGAGCAATGCGGTTCTCGGCGGCAGAAAATGCACCGATTACTTCGTAGAGGTCGACGTGTTTGAGATCTTCGGCACCGACAACCGCGTCGTTCCGAACCTTCATAAGTGGTACCGTCCTTCTCACGATTCCTCTACCCACGACTGTACCTTAACGGTAACCCATACCGCAACCGGTACCGATAAGGTCTACAATTTCAGCAACGAACAGACCCTCGATTACGAGTATCATACCTACGGCTTCGAATGGACACCTACCGAGATGTCAATGTACGTCGACGGCTACCGCTACAAGACCTACGACATATCTAAGTCCTACGATGCCTGTTCGGACATATCGGGCTTTAACGATCCGATGTTCTTTATCTTCAATAATCATCTTTTCTCTCCCGCATCAAGCTATAAGCCAAACCTTATAACCGATAACGAGAGCATAATTCCTGCCCACTATGAGATCGATTATTTCCGTCTGTATCAGTCGGATAAGATCGCGAACTCTGAAATTTGGACAAAATAAAACGATAAAGACCGCCTCAGGCGGTCTTTTCCTTTATAAAAAGGGCTGTGAAGCGGCTTTTTTTGTTTAAATGAATAAGAAGTATTATTCGGAATACTATCGCGCCCGCAAAATTTACCGCCATATCCTTCATCGTGTCGATAAGACCTATATCAAGGTAACCGCCCTTGTATATCTGCCCCTGTACCGAAAAACTGTCGATACCGTATATTTTTGCGGTGTGGTTTTCGCCGCGGGAATCTAAGGTGATGCTGTATATCGAATCTATAAAGCTATCCTTTTGCATATCGGTTTGAAAGCTGTTATCGCATATAAACTCAAAAAATTCCCATATAACTCCGACAAAAACCGAAAAGCCTATGATGGCTATCACTATAAAAGCAGGGGACAGCCCCATACTGTCGAGAGTTTTCTTGTTTAACCTTATACAAAGCGATACTCCGACCGCCCCGAATATAAATCCGCTTGTAAAGTGAAGGAGCACGTCCCATATTTTAACCCTCCCGTATAAGAAACACATTTCGCCGAGTATGAGGGCGGAAAATATAAAAAGCTGTATAATGATCCTAATAAAGGGCGTAAAATATACTTTAAAGCAGTTTTCGCAAAGCACCGTCGCCAAAAACGATATAAGAGCCAAAATGCAAAAGCCTGCCGACGCAGGATCCGAAGAAATTATACTTCCGATAAGGCATATACCAACAAAAATATAAAGTACCGCCGATATAGACCGGGCGATTCCTGGATTTCTTGTGCTTTTCAAGGCTACCTCCGAAATATACGGCTTGAATAACGCCGAAGTATTTGGTATAATAAATAAAAATTTCAAAGGAGGAAGAAAAATGCAAAAGGTCGTAGATTATTCGGCCTTTACCGAAAAAATCATAGCCGAGAATAAAGAAAACGGCAAAAAACCAACCCTGCTGCTTCACGTTTGCTGTGCGCCTTGCTCAAGCT
>SFWF01000073.1 GCA_004560045.1 bacterium
AAAAGGAGTTAAAAATATGAGAGACCCCTATGAGATACTCGGCGTATCGAGAGACGCTTCTGACGAGGAGATCAAAAACGCATACCGTCAGCTTGCAAGAAAGTATCATCCCGATAACTATGCCGATAACCCCCTTTCCGATCTCGCAAGCGAGAAAATGAAGGAGATCAACGAGGCCTACGACGAAATAATCAATTCACGTAAAGGCGGAAGCGGCAGCTCTTCGGGTCGTTCTTCTTCAAATAATCCCGCCTATGCCAAAATACGTACCCTTATATCGAATAACCGTCTTGACGAGGCGCAAAAGGAGCTCGATTCCTTTTCTACCGCCGACCGCGATGCCGAATGGTATTTCTTAAGCGGCTCGGTGCTTTATAAGCGAGGTTGGTATTCTAATGCCTATTCCGCTTTTGCTGCCGCAGTTAATAAAGACCCGAACAATCCCGAATACCGTCAGGCGCTCAATATGATGCAGCGTCAGGGCTCGGGAAGCTATAGCGGTCCCTACCGCTCGGGCGGTAATATGGGAGGCTCCTGCACGGCCTGCGACCTCTGTCAGGGACTTATCTGCGCAGATTGCTGCTGTGAATGTATGGGCGGAGACCTTATATCCTGTTGCTGATAGAGGTGTAACGCTTGAAAAATACAGGTAAAACCGCTTTTTGTGCTATGATGGCGGCGCTTGCTTCGGCTATTATGCTGGTCTCCTTTTTTCCATATCTGACCTATGCCGTCCCCGCTATCGCAGGAATTTTTATAATGGTTGCGGTAATCGAGACGAATATAAAATGGGCCTTTGCGACCTACGTCGTTTCGGCCATTATTACCTTTCTTATGGCCGAGCCCGAAGCAAAAATGCTTTACGTTCTTTTCTTCGGATATTATCCGATATTAAAATCGGTGTTCGAGCGTATCAAAAGCAGAATTCTCGAATATATACTAAAATTTGCCGTGTTTAATGCGGCGGTACTGCTGACCTACCTGCTTTTAGCCCCCGTAATGGGCTTCTCGGTGGAGGATTTCGGCGAATTCGGAAAATATTCGGCTATCCTGCTTCTGGTCGGCGCAAACGTCGTATTCCCAATATACGATATGGCCATATCACAAATGGCGCAGTTCTATATGATGCGTGTTCATCCGTCGGTGAAACGGATATTTAAGTAATATAGTTTGAGGTAGAAATGAAGAAAACTGTTGCGATAGTCGGTGCCGGTGCCGCAGGACTTATGGCGGCCTGCGCGGCGGCGGAAAACGGTAACGAGGTAATACTCTTCGAGAGAAATTCCCGTCCTGCCCGCAAGGTGATGATAACCGGTAAGGGTCGCTGTAACGTTACGAACAACTGCGATACCGAAGCCTTTATGCGAAACACCCCCCACGGTTCACGATTTATGTATTCGGCTATAAATGCCTTCTCTGCCGACGATACGATAAGCTTCTTCGAAAGCAGGGGAGTACGCCTTAAAACCGAAAGAGGAAACCGAGTTTTCCCTGTATCCGATAAGGCGGTCGATATCGTCGATGCCCTTGTGGATTCTGTGAAGAGGCTCGACGTAAAAATAATAAATGCCCGCGTAACCGATATTATTTGCGATAACGGCAAAGCGGTCGGAGTTTCCTGCGAAAACGGTAAGGCCTTTTCGGCCGATAGGGTAATTATCGCTACGGGCGGTATGTCCTATCCCGTAACAGGTTCGACGGGTGACGGCTATAAAATGGCTGAAAGGGTGGGTCATACCGTTACCGAGCTTCGACCCTCAATCGTTCCGATAATGACAAAAGAAGGCTTTTGTTCGAGACTTTGCGGACTGTCCCTTAAGAATGTGACCCTGACCCTTTACGAGGAAGGTAAAAAGAAGCCGATCTTTTCCGAGCTCGGAGAAATGATGTTTACCGATTTCGGTATTACCGGTCCTCTTGTTCTCTCGGCTTCGGCCTACGTTAATAAGGCTCCCGAGCTTTATAGTATAAAAGTCGATCTTAAGCCCGCTCTCGATGCCGAAACCCTCGATAAACGAATTTTAAGAGATTTTGCGGCCGAGCCTAATAAAGATTTTATAAATTCCCTCGACGCCCTGCTTCCCAAACGTCTTATTTCGGTTGTTGTGAATCTAAGCGGTATCGAGCCGAGAAAAAAGGTAAACGGCATAACCAGAGAGGAACGCTCGCGGCTTGTAACCGTTATAAAAGGCCTTTCCTTAAGCGTACTGCGGCTTCGTCCTATAGAAGAAGCTGTGGTAACGAGCGGAGGAATCTCCCTTAAGGAAATAAATCCTGCTACGATGGAATCCAAGCTTATAAGCGGACTTTATTTTGCGGGAGAAATAATCGACGTCGACTGTTTTACGGGCGGCTTTAACCTTCAAACTGCTTTTTCAACCGGCTATCTTGCCGGAATTTCGGTATAAAAGAGGAGAAATAAATATGATAAACGTTGCTATTGACGGACCCGCAGGTGCGGGAAAAAGCTCTCTTTCCCGTCTGCTTGCCAATAAGCTCGAGTACATATACGTTGACACGGGAGCTCTTTATCGTGCTGTAGGCCTTAAATTTTCTAACCTCGGCTTTACTACCGAGCTTGTAGGCGATATTGCCGCCGTTTTAGCCGATACCGCTCTCGATATTCGCTTTATCGACGGAGCTCAGAGGGTATTTCTCGACGGAAACGACGTCTCCGACGACATAAGAACCCCTGCCGCCTCAATGATGGCATCTGCCGTTTCGGCTAAGCCCGAGGTAAGAGCCTTCCTCCTCGATATGCAGAGAAATATTGCCAAAAGAAATAACGTCGTTATGGACGGAAGAGATATCGGTACGGTGGTGCTTCCCGATGCCGACGTTAAGATATTCTTAACCGCCGACGTTAAGGTAAGAGCCGAGCGCCGTCTTAAGGAGCTTCTTGAAAAGGGCGAAAAGGTTACCTTTGAAGAGGTGCTTGAGGATATGAAGGTTCGTGACTATAACGACTCACACCGCGATATTGCCCCTTTAAAGCAGGCCGATGACGCCGTTTTAGCCGATACCTCCGACCTCGATTTCGAAGGCTCCTTAGAGCTTCTTTGCAGTATTGTTCAGAAAGGTATCGGTGCGTAAATGTCAGTATTCTATCGAGTTGTCAAAACGCTTATTACTCCGATTTTTGGGTGGCTTTTGCCTATAAAAGTAATAGGAAAAGAAAACCTTCCCAAAGAAGGCGGCTTTATCCTCGCCTCTAACCATACCTCTATTTCCGACCCCATCTTTATGATAGCCAATTTTAAACGTCAGGTTTATTTTATGGCTAAGGCCGAGTTGTTTAAAAATCGGCTCTTCCGCGCCGTGCTTACCCGTCTCGGAGCCTTTGCGGTCGACCGAGGTAAGGGGGATATGTCGGCTATTCATCACGCCGAGGACCTTATCCGCGACGGAAAGATTCTCGGAATCTTCCCGGAAGGTACGAGATACGTTGAGGGTGCCCCCCGAAAGGCAAAATCGGGAGTCGCATATATCGCGATGGATACTAAGTCCGATATTCTTCCCGTAAGCGTGTATCGCGAGGGTAAGTATAAGATATTTAAAAAGACGACTATCCGAATCGGTGAGCTTATTAAGTATGACGAGCTTATCGATCCCGAGCTTACCGACAGAGCGAATCTTAAAAAGATAGTCGATAGGGTAACGGCCTCTATTACCGAACTTTGGGAGATGAAGCATTGAAAATAACTCTTGCTAAAACGGCAGGCTTCTGTTTCGGAGTAAAGCGTGCGGTGGATACTGTTTACGAGCTTATCGAAAGCGGTGAAAAGGTCTGCACCCTCGGTCCCATTATCCATAATCCTCAGATCGTTGCCGATTTAGAGGGCAGGGGAGTCAGGGTCGTAAAGGACGCAGGTGAGGCGAATGCCGACGAGACCCTTGTTATCCGTTCTCACGGGGTACCCGAGGAGGTTATACTAAAGGCCCGAGACTCGGGTGTCAAAACCGTCGACGCAACCTGTCCCTTCGTTTCTAAAATTCACGGAATAGTAAAGGAAGCCTCCAAAGAGGGGAAGACCATTCTTGTGGCAGGCGATCCGAATCATCACGAGGTTATAGGTATCGTCGGTCACTGCTTCGGGAAGGTTTTCGTTTTCGAAAGCGACGAGGCCCTTGAAGAACTGCTTAAAAATCGTCCCGAACTTGCCGCCGAACCCCTTTGTGTGGTAGCTCAAACCACCTTTAACGAAAAAATTTGGAAAAATTCCGAAAAAATTTTAAAAAAATACTGTACAAATCAAAGTATTTTTGGTACAATATGTAACGCGACATCTATGAGACAAGCCGAAGCGGTCGAACTTGCGCAAAAAAATGACGTAATGATCGTAGTCGGCGGAAGGCATAGCTCAAATACCGTAAAACTCTATGACGTCTGTAAGCTCTACTGTGATAAAACTTATCATATCGAGACGGCCGACGAGATAGAGCCTTGCTTTTTTGAAAATGCCGAAACGGTAGGTGTGGTTGCAGGTGCATCGACTCCTGCGGCAATTATTAAGGAGGTTATTAAAACCATGTCAGAAATTCTAAATCCGGTAGAAGAACAGGCCGAGGTAACAGAAGCTGTTCAGAAGTCCTTTGAGGAAATGACAGACGAAGAGGCGTTTGAGGCTTCCCTCGATAGTCTCAATTACGACAAAAAGGTTAAGGGTGTTGTTGTAAAGGTAACCCCTTCCGAGATTTTAGTTGATTATAATAGAGGCCTTACCGGTTACGTAAGTGCCGATGAATATTCATACGATCGTAACGTCGACCTTACTAAGGAAGTTAAGGAAGGAGACGTTCTCAACCTTATCATTATGCGTACCGACGATATGGAAGGAACCGCAATGCTTTCCAAGCGTCGTTACGATGCTATCGCAGGCTGGGATACCGTTGTTGCCGCTAAGGAATCCGGCGAAATACTCACCGGAACCGTTTCCGAGGTCGTTAAGGGCGGTGTAGTTGTTACTACCGCAGGCGTTCGCGTATTTATCCCTGCTTCTCAGGCTACCCTTTCAAGAAACGATTCTCTCGAAGAGCTTAACGGAACCGAGGTTTCCTTCCGCATTATCGAAATCGGACGCAGAAGAAGAGTTATCGGTTCTATCCGCTCGGTACTCCGTGAGAAGAGAAAAGAAGAAATGGCTAAATTCTGGGATGAGATCAACGTTGGCGACCGTTTCACCGGTACCGTTAAGTCTCTTACCAGCTACGGCGCTTTTGTAGATCTCGGCGGAGTAGACGGAATGGTTCACGTTTCCGAGCTTTCCTGGCAGAGAATCAAGAACCCCTCCGAGGTTGTTTTAGTAGGCGACTCTATCGACGTTTATGTTAAGGCAATTGATAAGGAAAAGAAGAAGATCTCCCTCGGTTACAAGAAGGAAGACGAAAACCCCTGGACCATCTTCAACAACACCTACAAGGTTGACGATGTTGCTAAGGTTACCATCGTAAGTATGACCACCTACGGTGCATTCGCTCGCATCCTTCCCGGTGTTGACGGTCTTATTCACATTTCTCAGATCGCTGATAAGCACGTTGCTAAACCTCAGGACGAGCTTACCGTTGGTCAGGAGGTAGAGGCAAAGATTACCGCTATCGACGACGAGAAGAAGAGAGTAAGCCTTTCCATCCGCGCTCTTATCGAGCCCAAGGTTAAGGAAGAACCCGTAGCAGAAGAGTCTGCAGAGAACGAGGTTGTTGCTACCGCATCCGAAGAGGAAGTTGTAGTAAACGAGGCCGTTCTCGAAGAAACCGCCGAATAATACTAAATCCCGAGTGCTTTTGCACTCGGGATTTTTTATGATTTTTTCTTCTTAATTATGATAATTGTTCCTGCTAAGACGAATGTCAAAACTGCGATAGAAATAAAAAGAGGCAAAGCGTAATTATTAGTTTTCTTTTCGCCGGTGCCGTGGCTAATTTCCTCGCCGTTTATTATATCTTCTTTAGGCGTCTCGATTTCATAAAGGGTCAGTTTTTGAGGAGATTCGTATTTTGTGAGATTAGGCGGATATGCGCTTTCGCTTTTATAAGAATTTTGAACTCCCGAAGCTTTAAGGGAATGAAGTCCGTTTGAGCTGTACCTGTTTATTATGAGCTCGCTTCCAACGATTCTAAAAACGGTCGCGGTAAGGGTGTCATCGGCTCCGTTATGGTTGTTATA
>SFWF01000074.1 GCA_004560045.1 bacterium
ATGGTAGAAGCCACATGGCTGAAACGCGCCGAAGACATAGGAATAGAAAGCTTTTACTATAAGGAGGCACCCCAAGAGACCATTATGGATATCCTTGACCGCACAATGGCAGGAGAATCGGTTTATCCTGATACTCCTCCAACCGTGCCGATGGGTCTGGCCGGCAGCGAAAAGTTTTCAGAGAGGGAGTTGGATGTACTTCGCCTCATGACCACCGGAATGTCCAACTCCAAAATTGCCGACAAGCTTAACGAAAACATAAACAAATTATTTTTCGATAAGGAAAAGGGACTGTATTTCGATCAGGAGGATACTAAACGCTTCAGCAAGCTTTCTAATTCTCTTGCGGTTCTTTGCGGTGCGGCAGACCCCGCCATAGCTCACGAGATTTGCGAAAAAATGCTCAGAGGCGACGGTCTTACCGAAATTACCCTTAGTATGAATACCTTCTTCTTTGACGCTCTTATAAAATGTGATAAAGAAGGCTACAAGTCAGATATTCTTCGCATTATAGAGGAGAAATACCGTCCTATGGTAGATTACGGCGTAGGTACCGTTTGGGAAACCGAGCTGGGCGAGTCCGACTTCGATAATGCGGGAAGTCTTTGCCACGGTTGGAGCGCGACGCCGATCTACTATTACAGTATTTTAAAAAATAATTAAGGCTACGTATTTTTCTCTTGAAATTCTCTGAATGATGTAGTATTATAAAAAAAAGGGCTTTTTGCAGACCGCAGGGTTTGCGAGATGCCCTTTGAGAATTTAGGAGGAACCTATGCCAACCAATAACACCTACAAACTCGAAACCAAACGCAAGAATCTCTACCTCAGAATTGCTAAAGGGCATTTTGCTACAGGCCGCTCTCATATCAACTATTATATTGATATAACGACCCAGAAAAGCCGCCTTTCCGAGGCTAAGGCCGTAGCTCAGGAGCTTCTCTCCTACTATAACGCAAGCACCGCTATCGACGCTATTCTTTGTCTTGACGGCACCGAGGTCATAGGAACCTGCCTTGCCGAAGAGCTTACTAAAAATCACTTTTTAAACATCAACGCACATCAGACCATCTACGTCGTCACCCCTGAGCACACCGCTAACAGTCAGCTCCTTTTCCGCGATAATATCGCTCCTATGATAAAGGGCAAGCACGTGCTTATTCTTGCCGCTTCGGTCGTTACCGGTTATACCGCTAACGCCGCTATAGAGGCAGTTAAGTATTACGGCGGTATGACGGTCGGAATCGCTTCTATCTTTGCTACCGTTGACGAATGTAACGGCTATAAGGTTCGGTCAGCCTTTAATCCCACCGACCTCCCCGACTATGCTACCTACTCGTCCAACGACTGCCCTCTTTGCAAGAAGGGCATTAAAATAGACGCACTTGTAAACACCTTCGGTTTCTCGAAGCTGTAAAAGTAAAAAACGAGGTATCAAAGCAAGCTTTGATACCTCGTTTTTTGTCTGAATTTGAAGCGTTCACTACAAAAACAGTATTAAAAAAGGGCTACGAACCCCCGAAACATCACGCGAGGCGGCTCCACCACAAAACCGCCCAGGTGCAACATATAAAATATGTTGAGAAAAGACAACCGCGGAAATTTGCTTTCCGCAGTTATTATAATACCATATATTACATAAAAATGCAAGCATTTTTATAATTTGTCCGTTTGAACGAACAAATTGTTCGGGATTTTTTCGAAGGATAACATCTTACGATCTGTCGGATGAGTAAAACTGAGGGCAACCGAATAAAGCTTGATCTCCTTATCACCCGTACTTCCGCCGTATTTTCTGTCACCGACGATGGGCATTTTGCGGGAAGCAAACTGAACTCTTATCTGGTGGGTTCGACCGGTGTAGAGTTTTACTCGAACAAGGGTTCCCGTCTCCAATCTCTCCAACACGGTATAGGAAAGCTTGGCTTTTTTTACTCCCCTTCGCTCACGCTTTACAACGAAGGTTTTGTTTTTGAAAGAGTCCTTAAAAAGAAGATCCTCTAAAATTCCGCTCTCTTCTTCGGGGCAGCCTTCAACCAAGGCGATATATTCCTTGATAAACTTCGTATGGTCTGCCGCCTGAGCCGAAAGGTCTGCGGCAGCTTTTTTGTTAAGAGCATAAACCATAAGTCCCGATACCTCGCGGTCGAGGCGGTGTATCGGAAAGACCTCGGAAACACCGAGGTCCTTTTTTATGAGCTCGGGTAGGCTGACCGCTCCCGAAGAGTCGGAGGCGGATAACACTCCGCTCGGCTTTACCAAAACAACAATATCGTTATCGCGATATATTATATCCATTATTTTATCCTGCGGCCTTCAATATAAAAGCGCTTATCGTCGGCATGACCCATCGAGAAGGTCTTCCTTGGAAGAGAGCCGTCCTGATCGACGGCCGAGAAAAGCTCGCTCTTTTCCATTCCGTCAAAAATAAAGCCTACTGCGTTTTCGTCACGGCACAGTCTTTCAACCTCTTCGGTTCCGTGAATATAGTCGATCGCCACGTTGGGATTTTCCTTAAGATAATCGTCAAGATAGGCCTGAAGGGTTCCGACGGGAAGCTTAGAGGTCGGTACAAGAGAAAGCTTTTCGGTTCCGTTTTTATCGGAAATATCGAAGGTATGAAGGGCCTCTCCTACTTTATCAGCGTTACGTTTTTTAAGATACGCGATAACGTCTTTCTTATCAGCGCCTAAAAGCACACGGTAGATCGGTTCGAATTCAATAGCGGGATTATGAATATTTACTATTTCGACAAGAGCATAGCGGGAAGACTCGGTTCCATTCAGCTTATAACATTCCTTCGCGGTAGCAAGCGAGTGATTGCCGTCACCTACCGCAAAAAGGAAGCCGTCTTTAACGAGACCTGCAAGAGCGTCGTTGATCTTATCCTGTAGGTCGGTCTCGACCTTATAGCCTTCGATATGACCGCCGTTTTGCATAAGCTCGAAATCGTAAAGCTTTTTAAGATATTCTTTATTTACCGAGCCGATAACGGTATCCTCGGGGTCGTCGATAAACACAAGCACATGAGGGAACTCCAAAGGAGCGTCCTTACGTATCTTAACGCGAGGAGGAATGCGCTCGGCTACCGTCTGCTCGGTAGCGCGGGTAAGAGCTTTTTTACCCGCCTCGTATTCATACTCGGTAAGATCAATTGCTCCGAGTATTCCCTTGCGAACGGCACCGCCGACAAGCTCACGCTCGATGTAAACCATACTGTCGGTAACGGTTTCAAAAACACCTTCATCAAGATACTTATGCATAGACGAATTGATCTTTACTATTCGCTCATCGGTTTCGCCAAGATAGATTTCGGGCAGAGTAAGGCGAAGGGTCGAGGGACTGTCCCCTACCTTTTCTTCAACCTGAGCCCAATATTTTTTATCTGAGGTATACTGATCACAGGCGATAACGGCCCATTTTTCAAAGTCGGTTTTAGGGATAAGAATATTTGCGGGATAAAGGTATTTTTTCATAATTGCACTCCAAAAATATACTTACACTATGATAATACAAATTACGCTTTAAATCAAGCAAAAGTTAACGCGGTACCCGAAATAAGGTACCGCGTTTGGCATACAAAATAGTTTAGACACAAGAATTTTGGGTTTTAAGAGTCGGTTTTTTCGCCCGAACAACCGCAGGTGCACTTATTATCCTTGTTGGAAGCTCTTCCGCACTCACCCGAATAAGGACAGCCGATACATTTAGCGCCGCTTTTCTTTTTCTTTACGATATAGGCGATAGCGCCGCCAACTATAACGATTATAACACCGATAACAATAAAGTCGATAGGTCCCAAAACTTGAACTCCTTAGTTTTTATATTATTTGCTTAAAGCGTAGTCGTTTTTGAGCTTGTTGTTAGCTCTTGCGATAAGGAAAACAACTACGGCAACTATTAAGGCAACGACTGCCCAGCCGAGAACGGGCATCCAGATCTCTCCGAAGCTACCGCCCGTAAAGAGGGTTCCGAAGAAGAAGGTCAAGAAGCCGATGGTATAGCCTACGGCAAGCTGAAGTCCGATTCCGCCCCAGAGCCATTTTGCGCTCTTCATTTCGCTGTTCATAGCGCCGATCGCGGCAAAGCAGGGAGGAGTAAATAGGTTGAACATTAAGAATGCGAGGGCGGCAACGGCCGTCATAGGTATATACTCGGCAACTGCGGTACCCGAAAAGCCCTCAGCAATTTCAAGACCTTCCTCGTCCATAATGGCGCCGAACATAAAGCAGGTCGCAAGAGTAGAAACGATACATTCCTTAGCGATAAAGCCGGTAAGCGCCGCGGCGGCAAACTTCCAAAGCACAACTCCGACGATAGGAGCAAAAAGATATGCGAAGGGGGTTGCAATGGTAGCGAGTATAGAGTTGCTTGCATCGGCATTTACTTCACCGAAGGTCCATGTGAAGTTCTGCATAAGATAAACGGCAAAGTTACATACGAGGATTATGGTTCCCGCCTTGACTATGTAAGCCCAGCCGCGTCCGCACATCGAGGTAAAGGCTCTCCGGAGAGAAGGTGCCTTATATTCGGGAAGCTCCATAATAAAGAAGGCTTTTCTAACCTTGTGTCCCGTAACAGCGTTAACAAGAAGGGCACAGAAGAAGATAAGAATAATTCCTACGAAGTACATAATAGTACCTACCCAGCCGTTTCCGGGGAAGAAAGCGCCTACAAAGAGGGCAATAACTGGAAGCTTTGCACCGCAGGGCATAAAGGGGGTAAGCATTGCGGTAGCTCTTCGCTCGCGCTCGTTACGAATGGTACGGCAGGCCATAATTCCCGGAATGGCACAGCCCGTTCCGATAACGAAGGGTATAACCGATTTACCGGAAAGGCCGACCTTTTTGAAGATGGGATCGAGGACGACCGAAACACGGGCCATATATCCGCAGTCTTCAAGAAGAGCTATGAGGAAGTACATTACCATAACCAAGGGCAGGAAGCCGACGACGGCGGCAACACCTTCGATAATACCCTCTAACACAAGGGCCTGAAGAATGACGTTTGCGTCTGCCATCCAGCCTGCGACAAGCTCTTTGAACATACCTATGTAGCCGACAAGTCCCGGGAAGGGAGTTCCCTCGATTCCTTCGGCAAGCCAGGGACCGACCCAGGCCTGAGAGATCTGAAAAACGAGGAACATAACTACGGCAAATATGGGAATACCTGCCCACTTATTTGTGAGAACGGCATCGATCTTATCCTGAAAGTTTATGTTTTTAGAGAGAATTTTTCTGGTCTCGACCTCTTTGACAACTCCGTTCACGAAATCGAAGCGTTTTTTGTCGGCTTCGATAACGGCGTTTTTATCGGTAAGGTCAACTCCCGTCTGAACAAAGGGAGCAGAATGAGTCTCGGTAGACTTTGCAACAGACACAGCGGCCGCTACCAGCTCCTTAAGGCCTTTTGAGGAGGTAGATATCGTGTTTAGAACGGGACATCCGAGCTTAGCTGAAAGGGCGGCAGTATCGATAGTCGTCTCCTTCTTCTCGTTTACGTCGCTTTTATTAAGAGCGACTACAACGGGGATTCCAAGCTCTAAAAGCTGCGTCGTGAAGAAAAGGCTTCGGCCGAGGTTGGTGGCGTCGACGATATTTATAATAACGTCGGGATTTTCCTTCTTAACGTAGGAGCTTGTTATGCTTTCCTCCGAGGTAAAGGGCGACATTGAATAAGCGCCCGGAAGATCCACCGCAATAAGCTCGGTTTCATTTCCTGCATAACTTTTTTTAATATGACTCTGCTTCTTGTCTACCGTAACACCTGCCCAGTTTCCGACACGCTCGTGCTTTCCCGTGAGCGCGTTGTACATAGTGGTTTTACCGCTGTTAGGGTTTCCCGCTAAAGCGACTCTCATATACTGCCTCCTGAAATTCTTGGGTTTTGGCCTTCGGTTAGCGGCGGCTAACCGAGTTTCAAAATAAAAAAGTGGGATATTTCCCACGATTTAAATTTTTATGGCTTCGGCAAGCTGATAGTCGATGTTATATCTTCCCTCTTTGATGGAAACGACACAGCCGCCTTTAAGATGTGATATGACGGTAATAGGCTGACCCGCGTAGCAACCAAGGGTAAAGAGAAAGGAATCGAGCTCCTCATCG
>SFWF01000075.1 GCA_004560045.1 bacterium
ATGAGCGAGGCACAGTTACGCAGATATTTTAAATCAGAACTCAACACAACGCCTATCGAATATAAAAACCGACTTCGCATTGAAAAGGCTAAAAGCATACTGCTTTATGACATTGCGGACGTTAGTCAGACGGCGGAAAAACTCGGGTTTGATAACGTATATGCCTTTAGCGCTATGTTCAAAAGAATGGTAGGCCGTTCTCCGACGAATTTTGGAAGAATAAATAATAAAGCAGACTCGATTGATTAGAAACGAGTCTGCTTTATTTAGTATAAGTATTAAACTATTTCGCCTGTGGCGAGGTTGATTACGACGGTTTCGAAGTTTTCGGTTTTAACCGTAATCTCCTTTCCGTTTTTAAGGAAGAAGGGGCGCTCCCCTGCTCTTTGGCAGTTTAGTGCCGCATAGCCGAAGCCTACGTTTACGGGTTCTCCCGAATTTGTCCAAAGGTGAACTCCTGCCTTTTGGAGGACCTCTCTTGCGGTAGCCTTAGTTAAATAAGGAAGGGCGCAGTAAACGGTATTACCCTTTTTAGCTACAGCAACCTTACCGTTGTCGAAGGAGGAGATGACCTCTGCGTCGGCGTCCTCTACACAGAAAAGAGGACGATAGCCTTCGGGGATCTCACAGCATTCGTCGGAAGCGATAAGCTCGCTTGCCTCGGTCTTGCCCATATTCATACCAAGCGTTGCGTTTACGTTTTCAATATCGAGGGTACTACCGTCGGCATAGCCATAGCCGCCCATAAATATGCAGGTCTTATCCTTTTTAAGACCGTTTATAAACGCCCTCTTTTCGGGGGTTAAAAGGTGGCAGTTTATAAAAGCTATCGCCTTATATCTGTCTAAATCGGCCTTTTCGAGGTCCTTAAGATAGATACAGTCGAAAGCGGCACCCGCCCTTGCAAAGGCATTATGGCAATTATGGTCATAGTCGTAAACACGTGCTCTGTAGTAATAGGCCTCGGTATCGTAAACCAAAAGCAGGTCGGCATCGCTTGTATAGGATTTATCGGTAACGCTGTCGGCAAAGGTCTTAAGCTTTTCGATCTTCTTCATCATATGAGGCGCATCCCACCAACCGACCTTGCGGTAGATGTTGCCTGCCTTGGGGTTTTTAGCCTCGGTATACCAGCCCTGACCAAAAACGATGCGGTGGTCATAGAACCATAGGCCGTGACCGCCGAGGACAGGCTGAAGAGAGTTTCGAAGAAGGGTCGCGTAGCTTTCGGGGAAGAGCGCAGGGTCGCCGCCGATGTAGTTATTAGTTCCGAAGGGAGCCTGATCCATTTCGGTGAGCCAAAGCTTACCGTTTAGCCTGTGAGATTCCATAAGGGCGCGCTGAATGGTGATTCCGTCGGGCAGGCGCTGTTCAAGATAACAGAAAGGACCTGCGAGAAAGTCGAGGTCGGGGCTGTTATGCAGCTTTTCAACGTCCAGGTGACCTACGATGGTCATACTGTCGCCACCGCAACCGAGGAAATAGCCGTAGAAGGTACCGCAAAGACGGTCCGGGCAGACCTCCTTTGCCGCACGGCAAAAATGAAGAATTGCGTTTGACACAGAGGCCTGATGTGCGTACTGAGAATCCATAATTCTCATAGACAGTCTCGGGTCGCGGTAAAGTCCGTCGTCACCCGGTTGGAAGGTTTCGGGGTGAAATTCTGCGGTATCGAAGGTGACTTCAGGGTCGTTCCAGGCGGCTTTTAAGGCCTCTTCGGTTTTATATTTTTCTTTAATATATTCTTTGAAAAATTCTTTCATCGGCGCGGAAACATCGGTTCCGAAATTATGCCATTCACCGTATATACCGTAGGCAAACTGCACCGACATAAGGGCTTCACCCTCGGGGGTGCCCTCTAAAGCCTTTAAGAAGAGCACCATTTTTTCGGTGGACTCCTTAAGCCACTTTTTGGAGGCTATGCTTGCGCGGAGATGGTGGTCTGCGTCGTGGGCGATAAGTCGGGGCTGCTCACCGTTGTCGATACCCTCTACGTCTCCATCCTTGTTTCTGTAGATAACGCACTCGTCGGGATTATCGCGAAGCCACCAATAAGGAGGGTTCATATGAAGACGGAGATTTATTTTAGCGTTCGGATTGGCGTCTAAAACTCCGCCGATCTCGGCCATAATGGGCTCGGGGTCAAACTCTTCAACCTTTCGCCAGCCGAGACAAAGGGAGGAATCGCAGGAAACGAGGTTTATTCCGACCTCGCCAAACTGCGCAATATTCTTCTGCGCATAGGCGGTATTTGAACGAGCGGCGGGAAAATCGCTCAGTCCGTATATCACGGGAGGCGTATTCTTGCCGTCGATAAAAAGCTGTGCTTTGTTGTTTTCTTTTCTAACCTGAAATTTGGACATTTAGACCGACCCCTTTCTAAGCTTCAATTTTAAAGCCGAAAGCTATAAAAGTCAACCCCCTAATACATAGATAAAGAACGCAAAAGCATACCTTTTGCGTTCTTTTTGATTACATAGATTCGGGGGCGGTAATCTTAAGCATATCGAGGACGTTCTTTATAACGGTGCGGGTAGCACGGCAGAGGGATAGACGGGCCTGAAGCAAGCTTTCCTCCTCGCCCTTAACGCGGCAGGCGTTATAGAACTTATGGAACTTGGTGGCGAGCTCTATGACGTAGTGGGTCATCTTGGCAGGGTCGTAGGCCTTTGCGGAAGCGATGATCTCGTCGGTAAAGCCTGCGATATGAATGATGAGCTCACGCTCCTCGGGAGCGGTGAGGAGGCTAAGCTCCTCGGCGGTGCAATCCCTCAGGGTTATTCCCTCGGCGGCAAGATTTCTCATAATACTGCTGATTCTGGCACAGGCGTACTGCACGTAGTAAACGGGGTTTTGATTAGTCTCTTCGACGGCGAGGTCAAGGTCAAAGTCGAAATGACTGTTTGGCTCGCGGAGGTTAAAGAAGAAGCGTGCGGCATCGATTGGTACCTCGTCGAGAAGTGTTACGAGGGTTATTGCTTTACCCGAACGCTTGGAGGCCTTGATCACCTCGCCATCCTTAACGAGACGAACCATCTGCATAAGGATAACGTCCAGCTTGGAGGCATCTACCCCGAGAGCGGTAAGGGCGGCCTTAAGACGGGGCACGTAGCCGTGATGATCAGCACCCAAAACGTCGATAGCCTTATCGAAGCCACGGGTAACGAGTTTATTATAGTGGTAAGCGATATCGGGTACGACATAGGTCGGAACACCGTTTGAACGGACGAGAACGAAGTCCTCGGAGCCGAATTCGGAGCCCTTAAACCAGAGGGCATCCTCCTGAAGGTAGGTATGACCCGACTCCTTAAGAAGCTCAACGATCTTCATAGCGTCGCCGCTTTTATGAAGGGTGCTTTCCTTGAACCAGGTATCGTATTCGATGCGGTATTTGAGAAGGTCGTCGTGAAGTCCCTGAATATTCTTGGGGAGCGCAAACTCGACGAGAGCCTTTCTGCGGTCGGCCTCGGATTCATTCATATATTTATCGCCGTGAAGCTCTGCGAAGGCCTCAGCATGAGCGATAATATCTGCACCGTGATAAGAATCCTCGGGCATTTCGACTCCCTCTTTATATATCTGCTGATAACGCATATCGAGGGAAAGGCCGAATTTGTTTATCTGATTTCCCGCGTCGTTTATATAGAACTCACGCTCAACGGTATAGCCTGCGGCATCGAGGACCGAGGCAAGGCAGTCGCCAAGAGCACCTCCGCGGGCATTACCTATATGCATAGGACCGGTGGGGTTGGCCGAAACGAACTCGACCAGCACCTTTTTACCCTGACCGAAATCGCTTTTGCCGTAGTTTTCCTTTTTATCGATTACGTCGGCGACGATATCGGCATAGTAGCTGTCGGCAAGGAAAAAGTTTATAAAGCCGGGGCCTGCAATTTCGCAGGATTTAATATAGCTATCCGAAAAGTCGAACTTAGCGGTTAAAATTTCGGCGATTTTACGGGGAGCGTTTCTGAAGGCCTTGGACCATACCATTGCGGCATTTACGGCATAGTCGCCGTGATCGCGGCTCTGAGGAATTTCGATTTTAAAGGGGTTCAGCTCCGCCTCCGGTAAAAGGCCCTCCGACATCGCGGATTTAGCGGCAGAGTAGATTATATTTTCAATTTGCTCTTTAGCGAGCGATACTATTTTAGACATTTTATATCTCCTTGATTTTTATCTCCATTATATTTTTACTAAGAAGGCCCGAATAGACGTCGATGGTATAGCTCATATGGATCTTAGCACTATTCTGTGTAAACTCAGTAAGAAGGCTTTCGCCGTAGATACCAATAACGAAATCGCCCTCGGGGGTGTTGTACAGGCAGGAATATCGTCGGCCCTTTGCAATAGTTAAACGGCTTTCCATACCTCCGCGTCGGGCAAGGGTAACGGTATCCCCTTCGATGGTAATTTCGGAGGTGACGTCCTTTGCGCCGATCATTTCACTTTCTTTATATATAAGTTTTATTACCTTTTCGTCTACAGAAAACTGTCCCATAGTCGTAAAGGTGGAAACGTCAGGTTCGCGATCCGGGTACTGCTGCGTTCCCTTGATCTCAATTAGTACATCCTTCATATTTACTTACATCCACCAGATTTACTTTGTCGTTTTCAATTTCTTCCCCAAGAAGAAGCTTTGCGATTTTCGGAAAGGCAGTCGTAACGTCGCTTACGTAAAACTCGCAGGTCGGGGGCTCGGTTTTATCGCTTAGCAGGTCGAGATGCTTCAGCTCTTCGGCTACGGCTCGGGCGGTAGAATAGCCCATATTTATAAGCATAACATCCTCGCCGATAGCCCTTCGTATCGCCGATTTTAAAACGGGATAATGGGTACAGCCGAGAATTAATGTATCGACCCCTGCTTCTATAAGAGGAGCAAGATAGCGTCTTATCGTGCCGAGAACGACCTCGTCGTCGGCAGAGACCCAGCCCTCCTCAACAAGAGGTACAAAAAGAGGACAAGGCACGGTAACTACCTCGGCTTCCGGCAGGTAGGTTTTGATAAGACGTTTATGAGCGCCGTTATTTATTGTGGCAGAGGTAGCGATAACGCCGATCTTTTTGTTTTTCGTACAGTTTACGGCATCCCTGACCGAATTTTCTACCACGCCCATAAAGGGTACGGGAAGAGCGTCGGCGGTTGACAAAGCGACGGCACTGACGGTACCGCAGGCGGCTACGATATATTTAACGTCCTTCGAAATCAGGAAATTTTCGTCCTGACGGGCGTAGTTTATAATAGTCTCGTTACTTTTGTTTCCGTAGGGAACACGTCCCGTATCGCCGAAATAAACGAAGCTTTCGCCCGGCAAAACCTTTTCGAGCTCACGAAGCACGGTAAGTCCGCCGAGTCCCGAATCGAAAACACCTATCGGCCTACTGTCTGACACAGAATATCCCTCCAAAAAGCATAATTATCCATTAAAAGGTATTTTAACACATTTATAAGGAAACTTCAAGAATATATATTCCAATATAATCATATTTATTATTTTTTAAAACTACGTCTTGTAATATTCAGACGAATTTGGTAGAATAAAAGAAAAAAATGCAGGTGATAATATGTCTGATAAAACAGCAAAGGCTTTAGAGCTTCACGGTAAGGGCTTTAACTGCGCACAGTCGGTAGCACTCCCCTTCTGTAGCGAGCTTGGAGTAGATCCCGCGGTTATTTCCCGTGCGGCAGAGGGCTTCGGCGGCGGTATGGGAGGCTATGAGCTTATCTGCGGCGCTCTATCCGGAGCAATTATGGTTACGGGTCTTAAGATGGCCGACGGCAACCTCGAGGCTCCCTCTTCCAAAAGAAGCACTTATGCGGTTGCCGATGATATCGGCAAAAAGTTTACGGCACTGTGCGGTTCTAATATGTGCCCCGTTATTAAGGGTCTTAAGGGCGGTCAGGTTTTAAAAAGCTGTAACGACTGTATTAAAATAGGTGTAATGCTTGCCGAAGAGGCCGTTAAATAGTAAAAAACAAGTCTGCTAAGGCAGGCTTGTTTTTTATTAGTGTGTATGCGTTTGCTACAAAGGATGTATTAAAAATCGGGCATAAGCCCTCG
>SFWF01000076.1 GCA_004560045.1 bacterium
TCCCACTCAATCGTTCCGATCGGCTTGGGTGTGAGGTCTAAAAGTACACGGTTGATGCCTTCGACCTCGTGGGTGATGCGGTCGGTGATCTTGTGAAGGACGGCATAGGGGATCTCTTCGATAGTGGCGGTCATGGCGTCCTTGGTGTTAATGGCGCGGATGATGGCGGGCCAGCCCTCATAACGGCTGGAGTCCTTAACGCCAACGCTCTTAATATCGGGAACGACTACGAAATACTGCCAAACCTTCTCTGCAAGACCGCAGTTGTCAAACTCCTCACGGAGAATTGCGTCGGCCTCGCGAAGAGCGTGGAGACGGTCTCTGGTGATGGCGCCTAAACAGCGGACTCCGAGACCGGGGCCGGGGAAGGGCTGACGGTAGACCATACCGTGGGGAAGCCCCAGAGCCTCGCCTACGACACGGACCTCGTCCTTGAAGAGAAGCTTAATGGGCTCAACGAGCTCGAAGTTCAGGTCCTCGGGAAGTCCGCCGACGTTGTGGTGAGACTTAACGGCCTTTTTGCCTTCGGCCGCCTTGATGCTCTCCAAAATGTCGGGATATATGGTTCCCTGAGCGAGGAAGTCGACTCCCTCGAGCTTTCTTGCCTCGTCGGCGAATACCTCGATGAATTCCTTGCCGATGATTTTTCTCTTCTTCTCGGGCTCGGCAACCCCTGCGAGAAGGTTTAAGAAGCGGTCGGTAGCGTCAACGTAGATAAGGTTAGCGTCGAGGCCCTCTCTGAATACTTTAATAACGTTTTCCGACTCGTCCTTGCGCATAAGGCCGTGATTTACGTGAACGCAGACAAGCTGTTTTCCGATAGCCTTGATAAGAAGAGCCGCGACGACGGAGCTGTCTACACCGCCCGATAGGGCAAGTAAGACCTTTTTGTCGCCAACCTGCGCACGAACCTCTTTGACCTGCTCGTCGATGAACTTTGCGGCGAGCTCGGGGGTGGTGATGCGCTCCATTGTTTCGGGACGGACGTTACTCATAAAAATTCCTCCATAGAAAAACTTAAAAACATAGTAGTATTATACTCCAAAAAATCCCGTATGTAAAGAAAAAATGTAGGTATATTTCCAATAAAATTTTTTAACCGAAAAAAGCCGCAATTATTTATTTTTTCGGGTCCTTAAAAAATCTCTCGGGGTCGTTCCGATATATTTTTTAAATATCCTCGAAAAATAGGAAAGCTCGTTAAAGCCTGAATCGAAGGCGGCATCGGTGATGCTCTTGCCTCCCACTGTCATTTCGCTTACTGCCCGTTCTACCCTCATACGGTTGACGTAATCGGTAGGGGTATAGCCCGAAAACTCCTTAAAGAAGCGGCAAAGATATTTTTCGTTTATGCCCGATACGCGGGAAAGCTCGGTAAGGGTGATTTTCGAGGTCAGATTTTTCTCTATGTAGTCGAGCAGGGTCGCCATTGTATCCCTCTGTCGGTCCGATCTTTTCGAGGCCGAATGCAGGGCTATGTGAGAATTTTTATAAAGAAGATAAACCGTTTTCGCAATAAGGGAATATACCTCAAGCTGATAAAACTCCCCACCCGTTTTCACCGAGGCAAAAAGGGCACCCACCGTAGAGGAAAGCTCGGTATCCTCGGGACAGCACAGCCGTTCTATCTCGGCACTTCCCATAATAAGGGGGAGAAGCCGATCGGCGATCTTTCCCGAAGAATAGCGGCAGAGCATATTAAGGTCGAATACGATACACTCGTAAACGCAGTCCTCGGGTTCTCCTCTGTGAAGGACTCCGGGTCCTGCGAAAATAAGGTCGCCCCGCTCCAAAATGTATTCCATATTGTTTAAAAAGAGGTGTAGCTTTCCGCTTTTGACCCTTATTATTTCGAGCTCTCTGTGCCAGTGCAGGGGCATAACGTACTGTCTGTGCTCTCGGTCGATAAAATAGTATTCAAGGGGAAAATCGGGCGAGCCTCTGAGAACGTCCTCTTTATATTCGGTAAACCTCATAAATAACCTCAAAAGTAAATTTAGTTTAAATAAATTTAGTTTATTTAAAAACAGTTTACCACAAAACTAACTTTTATGCAACTTCTTATAGACGTTAAGCGTCGGGGCGACTCGTCTCTCGCGAGATATCGAAAATCCCCTAAACCTTTTCGGCTATCTTGTAGGGGAGGGCTTTATGTCCTCCCGAGGAAAATGCGACCGAGACAAACGGTTGTGCTAAGTATGATAATGTCGAAAATTTTTTAAATTTTAAAGTCCCGTATATCGAATTTCCATTCTTCCCGCCTTTTAAAGGGCTTTTTAAATTTCCGCTTGAGCTTTCCCTGCTCCTCGAGATGAACGTAGCAGGCGGTGTGGCAGGCCTTGGCGCAAATTGACGGTGCAAAGCCGTTTCTGGTGCCGCCGTAAAAGGCCGTAGCGTCGAGTATGCGTCTCGCCTTATCGCCGTCCATTTCGGCTCTGCCCGAAATAATGTCGATTCGGTCGTCAAATTCCGAATAAGCGTCGGGCGGCATAAAGGGATTTTTGGTTCCGTTTGCGCCCTTATAGTATACCGCACAGCGCCAATCGTCGCGAAGGCCATCCTCGGATAAAGCCCCTCCGGGGCAGGCTCTTATGCATTTCTTGCAGCCGTCGCAAAGGTTCACCGTCCTTATCTCGTCGGGCTCTATCTCGGCGTCGGTCAGTATAAAGCAATATCGAATAAGCGGTCCGAACTCCTCGTTTATAATATCCCCCATAAGCCCCTTTTCTCCGAGACCGCATTTTACCGCCGTCTTTACAAAATCAAGTTGATTTTCGGCTGCCAAGCCCCGTTTTATGAGGGCGTGATCCATTTCGGGGTCGGTACCCTCGGTAGCTGCCGCGATGAGCTGATGTCTCCTCTGAGGTACGGCGATAAAGCCCCTCGACTCAATAGCGTTTGCGATATTTACGAGGGCTATCGGCATAACCGTCTCCTCCATATTAAGAAGGGCCATAGTCATATAGTCGTAATATATACTGCCCTCCTCGGGACCTCGGAGCGTACCGCGAAGTATACGGAATCCGAGACCTATTACCGTTTTCGTACGGGGAAATATCTTAAAAACGGGATCATCGGCCGAAAACCTTTCTGCAGGTGCAAAGGAGACTACGTCGGCGTAATTCTTCTCGGCGATCGCCTTAATAAATTCCTTCATCTAAGCTCTCCTTTCAGGTGTTTAAAGCAGGCTACGTCACATTTTTTACCGCAAAGACAGGGCATATAACCCCACTGTATCCATGGCAGAAAATTCATTTTTTTATAGATAGCGCGGGCCGATTCGCTATCAAACCTCTTATCTCCGTTTAAAACGGCCTCGCGTTCGGGATCGTCACTCAGAAAATCCTCGGTCATAAAGGGGTTGGAACGGTGGGCGCCCTTATAGTATACCGAACATTGCCAGCTATCCAGCCCTTTCTCGCTTATAGCGTGACCGGGGCAGGCCTTGATGCATTCACCGCAGCCGTCGCATACGGGCGCAGACAGGGGAGGGTCGGCTTCAAGCGGCGCGTCGGTAATAATAAAGGAATATCTCATAAAGGGGCCGTATTCGGGGTTTAGTATCTTACCTGAAAGTCCCCGTTCTCCGATTCCGCAGGCCCTGGCGGCAATACCGAAATCAATAAGCACCTCGGGCTCGGCCTTGCCCTCTTCGACGGGAACGGTCAGCACCATTTCATAGGTGTCGGTGACCTCGGGATTTGTGGTCTTATCACCCTTGACCTTCATATGAGGAATAAACTTCTGAAGGCAGGCGTCATAACCCTCGTCCTCGATAAGTCCGGCCATTTTAAGAAGAAAGATCTCTCCCATCTCCTCGTCGATACATCTGACGCCGAGGTTTGAATAATGATAGAACTGGCTTTTTATATCCATAGTAAGATAAAGCCCCTTCGGTACCGCAAAGCCGAAGCCGATAACGGTTTTAGCGTGGGGAAGTATCATAAAAGGATTTTTGCGGGGCTCTGCGTCTTTAAAAAGGTCGAGGGTACCGATACCGCAGACTGCGGCGCCAAGCTCCTTTGCCTTTTCTTTTATAAGTTTGCTCGTTAGCATATCCACACCTCTATCTGTCAAGCTTCCAGGGGGTCTTTCGTGTGCGCAGAGGCTCCTTAAAACGCCCCTCCATACAGCCGCCCTTCTTTTCCAGCATACTGACACAGCCTCTTATACAACCGCCGCATTTAGCAAGACCGTAGCCTGCCGCATTGGGCAAGAATTGCCCCATATACTCGTGAATACCTGCGCTGGTCTCCTCTGTTCCAACCATATCGGGGTTTTCAAGCAGATCCAAAACTCCGTTTTCGTTTTTGTCGAAGACCTCCTTCGGAACGAAGGGATTATAATATCTTCCCGCGTGGGAATAAAAGGCATAGCACCGCCACATATCAATGTCGCCCCATTCGCAGAGCTTTCCGTCAAGGTCTACCCGAACCGTCTTTTCGGAGCCTATGGGCGGAATACATCCGCCGGGACATTCTCTGACGCAGGCACCGCATTTTCTGCAAAGAGGCTCGCCGCTGTACATCTCGTCGTATTCGTCAAACTCGCCGTCGGTAAACATAAATACCACCCTCTGCAGAGGACCGAACTGTGGAGTAAGGAGCATCTTGCTCCAGCCTATCTCACCGAGTCCGCAGGCCACCGCCGCAAGACGAAACTGAAACTGCAGGTCAGGCTCGACGTTTTCCTCTCTCGTTTTTCGGGTGTAGAGGCTCTTTCTGTGGTGCTTGGTAACGGTTTCGCCCTCGCCCATACGGTTTATATAATCCTCGGGAGAGGTAGTACTGCCCTCCTTGCCGTCCATATCCGAAACGGCTCCACGTGCCCCCGTGTTGCGGTACACGAAGGCCTCGTAGCCCTCGTCCTCAATGACCCTTCCGACGGCGTAAAGTACGGCAGGGCCGTATATCTCGTTAATTCCGCCGTAGGCCATGGAGGGGTACTGATAAAACTGCGTGCCCTCCTCGATACCCCGCTGAAGTCCGCGGGGAATTCTGAAAACGAAGCCTATCATGCTTCTGCATTCGGGGAAGAGAAATTTTGGGTTCATAAGGTCGGGAGCGCCCTTCATACGCTCGATGGGAGCGATTCCGCAGATGTCTGCTCCTGCCGCCAAAGCGGCCTCCTTAATAAGCTTACTTGAAAGCATACGGTACCTCCTGATCTAAAATTACGGTTGCGGAGCTTTGCGCCTTTTCACAATATCCGCAGACCCTGCAGTTTTTATCACAGCCGAGAACCTTCTCGGCAAATCCGACGGGAAGCTTTTTGTTTTCGATAACGGCGGGGTAAAATATCCCCGCGTGGGAGGGCTCCAGCAGGTCGGGAAGATTGCCCGAATATGAGCCGCTTACATACGCCCGTATTATAGAGGAAAAGCTTCGGCTGACCCTCGTTGCAAGCTTAAGCCCGTCGAAATATTTTTCGTAGACCGATACCTCCTCGGGACGGATGAAATTAGTGACCCGAAGCCAGCTTCCTCTGTTATCTCCGCCTTCGAGCCAGGTATAGCACTGCCCCGAAAAGTCGTAGGCGTTGTCCCTTAGGCTTATTTCTCTTTCGTGAGAAACGAGGTTGTCGTGAAAGGTTCGTGCTGAGCAGAAATTTAAGCATCCGCTGTTGGCAAGGCCAAAGAGCTTTTTGCCCTTTTCGTCACACCATTCCCGCATCTCCTCGAGCCTGCCGCGGTCTCGGTTAAACTCACGCTTCATATAAAAGCTGTCGAAATGATCCGAAATATAGTCGGCGGCCAAGGGGGTTCCTATCTCCATATTCACCGATGCCCGAACCTCGGTATCGGCGAAATTGTTCTTTATAAATTTGGCGATAACGGGGGAGGTCGTGGTAACCGCCGCAAGACCGAACTCCTCCTTAAGATGCTCTGCCGTATCTCCGAGCCTCAGGAAAAATTCTCGGGATAAAGCCTCGTCACCGTAGCAGTTACCGTTAAGCAGAAGATTCAGACGAAGCCCCGCTTTTTTCAGAATATAAAGGTCCCTTTCCTGCTTTTTTGCCGCCTCCTCTTCACTTTTCTGACGGCTGGCCTGCTCCATGGTCT
>SFWF01000016.1 GCA_004560045.1 bacterium
TGAAAAACGCAGTAATACTGCCGTATTATAAGGCTTTTCAGCAAGATTTGGGGCAAATTTACCCGAAAAACCAAATTTTCACTATGGCGCGCACCCGTAAGGGCGGTTTTTATAGCGGCGAATAGTTATTATTGATAAAATATTTCATAATTCCGTCGACTATGGCCTTGGCGCACTCGGTGTTTTTATCCTTCATAATACTATAGTCGTTTCGGTTGGTGATAAATCCGTTTTCGGTCAGCACCACGGGACATTCGGTATTGCGGCAGAGGAAGAAATAATGCCACTTGACCCCTGCCCAAATGCTGTTATTATAAATACCTGCCGCCTTGGTGGCTTCAAACACGTCCCCTGCCGCTTCGGCCGAAAAGGCATTGAAATAGTAGGAGATAAATCCGTTTGACGAGGAGCCCGACGCGGCGTTTCGGTGAATTGAGACGGCGTAATCGGGGCGGTTGTTTCTTACCCCCGACATACGGTCGGCAACCTCGACATAGCTATTGTCGCTTCGGGTCATTATAACCGTAGCGCCAAGAGCCTTAAGCTGCTTTTTGAGCTCTAAGGCAAGGTCTAAGTTAAGCTTAGCCTCGCTGTTCTTCGATACGAAGCCTGCGGAGCCGAGGTCTTTTCCGCCGTGACCCGCGTCGACGAGAACGGTAACCCCCTTAAGGGAGTGGCCGTATTCGTTTTCGGCCTCCGCTAAGGTTACGGGGTTTAAAAAGCGGAATTCAAGCTGACCCTGCTTGTTATATATCGCCGACCAGCCGTAGAATTTTCCCTTCTGTTTAAGATAAAGACGAAGGACGCAGTCGTACTCTCTGACCTCGGTCTCGTAGCGGGAGAATACTGGGTGAGCCGAAAAATCGGCCTCGAAGCTGAGGCTTTCGGCATAACAGAAAACAATTTCCACGTATTCGAAGGTTGCCGAATTTATTATAAAGTTAGGGGGGGTCTGACCCGACGAGGGGTAGCTCTGAGGCAAAAGGTTAAATCTGAAGGGGGCCTTCCAGCCGACATCGAAGGTCATAAGGGTGTGATGACCCTCCTCGGCCACCGAGGAAAGGGCGACCGTATTGGTTTCGGGAAGGGTACCCTTATATACCTTTATGTTGGTGCCGGTGTTTTTCGACCGCTCATAGAGCTGATTTCCGTAACGGAGGGTATGAAGGGTCACGGTCTGCGTGCCGGTATAATACTGCCTCGTGTAGGGGGAGCAGTAATCTACGGTACCCTTGGGCAGGTAGCTATTCATCGGACGGGAGATATCGGCGGTATCGTTTCCGCTGAAGGTTTCGGCCGAGTCGCATATGACCTCGGCAACATAGGTCTTTCCGACGTTTTTATAAAGGCTTCCCTTGGGATAGCCGTTTCCGCCGTCGAATTTATCGATATCGAATTTCTTTACACTGACCGTTGCGCCCGTCTTTGTGGCGGTACCCGAGGGGGATTTTACGGTATATTTTATACTTCCGTAGCTTTTGGTAGCCTTACTCTGATTTACGGGGGCCTCGATGCTTCCGACGTAGGTTACGTATTCGCTTAAATTATCGCTTTCGTCCGACTCCTTGGAATAGAGGGTCACGTTTTTGGAATTAAAGGTCGCGGTAACGGCAGAGTTTCTTAGCGCGACGACAGAGATCGTTCGTTTTTCGCCCGATTCCACAGTTATCGCCGAGGAAGGATAGACCGATTTTATAATTATTTTTTTATAACGGACGGTATAGGTCTCGGTTTTTTCCTTATGGGAAAGCTTAAAGGTATTAGCCCCCTCCTTAAGGGTTACCTCCAAGGAGAAAAGGCCCTCGGAATCGAGGGATATTTCCTCGCCGTTAATGGTAACGGGATGCTCGGGGTCGCCGCTTCCTCTAAGGGTAAATTTAGGGGAATTTACGGTTACGTCCTTAGCCTTCGGAGAGGTTACCGAAAGGATTGTTTCGGGCTCGGGCTCGGGCTCGGAGCTCGTCTGATTCTCAGAGGAAGAGGGGGGCGAGGAGCTTTCGGTCGAGGGAGCAGAAGAGCTTTCTTCCGAAGATACGGGCGCAGTTTTTCCGCCGCAGGCTACAAGAGACAGAGCCAGCGCACATATTAAAATTACAGAGATTAAGCTTTTAAAAATCCTGTTTTTCATAAAAATCTTTCTTTAAAAAATAGGTTCGGGATATCCCGAACCTATTCGTTTATTGTTTTAAGCCTCGGTTCCGTCGTAGATCTTTTTAACCTTAAACTGACCGATAGCATAGTCGTTTACAGTATATTCGAGCTTAGAGCTGTAGTCCTCGAGGAACTTGTCGAAGGTGTCGCCCTTTAAGAGGTAGCGGATCTCGTCGGTAAGCTCATCGAGATAGTACTTATCCTTGGTAACGTCCTTCTTCATAACGAGGTACATAACCTTGTTTTCGCCGTCGTCGATGATCTCGGTCTTACCCTGCTCGAGCTTCTTAACGTTGGCGAACTTCTCGAAGTAGGTAGCAGCTCCGCTATAGGTGTCCTCATAGCTCGTGAGAACGGAAATATTGGCATCCTCGGGCTTGGGCTCTTCTTCCTTTTCCTCGGAGGAGGTAGTGGTAGAGGAGGACTTATCCGAAGAGCTGTCGTTTTTGGAGGGGGACTCGGTAGAAGAGGTGGAATCGGTTTTGGAGGAGGATTCGGCAGAGGAGGTCGAGTCGGTCTTGGAAGAAGAACCGGTTGAAGAGGTAGAGTCGGTCTTGGAGGAGGAGCCGGTAGAGGAGCTGTTATTCTTCTCGGCTTCTTCCTTAGCCTTTTGTGCCGCGTCGAAGTCGGCCTTTACCTTTGCGAAATCTTCTCCCTTGTCGAGGCGTTCCTGATACGTCTTGAGCTCTTCCTTAAGCTTTGCGGTATCGGCCTTCTCGTCGTCGGAATAGTCGATGGAAAGCATATATACGCCGGCGTAATTATCGGAAAGGGCGGCGGCGATATCCTTATCGCTTATAGCCTCCTTACCCTTTTCGCCGTACTTGTCTTCGAAAAGAAGGGCGTAGAGCGCGTCGTTTAGCATAATTTTCTCGTAGGTCGAGAAAGCAACGCCGTTTTCGAGCATAACGGTGCTATAACCGTAGTTCCAATAGTATTCAGCGGTAGACTTGTAGCCCTTTGTGGCCTCGTCGTCGAGCTTAACACCTGTCTCGTCGGCAAGCTTCTGAAGAGTGATGTGATAAAGGCACTTTTCTAAGGCAAGGTCCTTAACGTAGTCTTCAAACTTTTTGCCGTCGATGGTCTGCTTATAATAGGAGAAGCCCTCGGCCTTAGTGTCGGCGGATTCGTCAACCTTCTTTTTAGCTTCGCCGTCGGCGATAACAAGGTAGTAGGAATACATAGCAGAAGTTATTTTATAGTCGCCCGAAGAGATAGCAACCTCGTCCTTACCGTGACAGGCGGCGAGGGTAAAGATAAACGCTACGCAGAGCAGCAGGGCAACAGCCTTTTTAAAAATTTTCATTTTATACCTCCGAAAGTTTAAGAAAATCTAAGCATTTCATATATTATATAATATTTTTCTCAAAATGTCTATAGGAAAATTGTAAATAAAGCTTATCTTCCCATAAAGTAGGCTTTAATTTCGGCAAAAGCGGCCTTTTCGTACTCCGAAAGGGAAGAAATTTCTTTTTCTATTTCGGAAATTTCCCGAATTACGGCAGTTTTGTTCACGGGCTTCGGATTCTCTCCCAAAAGCTTTTTACTGTTTTCGTAGAGAATTTTATTTGCGACCTCCTCGGGGAGGTTTAAGGAACGGTAGCCCCCTTCTCTGAAATCCGGGATGGGGTCGCCGTTTATCATACCGATCGCCATACCGTAAAGGCGGCTGTGATAGCCCTTGGTATCGGATAAAATGGTATCGTTTACGTCGGTGCCGAAGATAAGGCGGTCGGCATATTTTATAAAGAACTGCCTTGCGGTTTCGGGGTCCTTCGAGAAGGTCTCGTAATGACCGCCGGGGGTAAGGTCGAACATTGCATTCGGATGCTTATCCAAAAACTCGGCGGCACGGGGCAGGTCCTCGTCGAGGAAGTAGAAATGGGCAAGGGCGATTTTAAGGTTTGGATGCTTCTCTAAAACCCTTTCGACCTCGGCATAATGCTCCTCTGCCGAAAGGAAGCCCTCTCCGTCGTAGCAACGACCGTGGTCGATTACCCACTGACTGCATTTTGAACGGTCCCAGCTGTTTCTCGGGTCGCCCGAATGCATAAGCAGGTAAAGTCCTTTCTCTTCAATCTCGCTATAGAAGGGGTCGAAGGACTCGTCGTATATCGGTTTTCCAAGCTCTTTGCGCGTATCGGGCTTGGCTTCAAGCATTTTAACGCTGTCGAAGCCCTGAGCCAAACCCTCGGTAAGCTGAGTCAAGTAGTCCTTATGACCCTTCCCCTGATACAGACCGAAGCCTGCGAAGACATAGGGGTACATCATATCCTTAATCATTAAAATCTTAAGGTTCTGAAGCCTCTTTACCTCTCCCACCATAGGGATACTCTGAAGGTTTATATGTTCTATATTATAAAGCTTCGTAAACTGCTCCATATAGGCAATAATTTCAGGGGCGCTTCCGTTTCCGTGAATATGAACGTGATTATCTATTATCATAAAAACATCTCCTATAAAATTTCTGATATTTCTTTAAGGGCGTCGGCGGCGGACTGACCCTTTTTAAGCTTTACGGTATAATAGGGCTCCTCGGTGGGAACAAGGAAGGCTCTTCCCTTAAGGCCGTCGCAAAGCCTTGCTACCTGTTCCTCCTTTATTTCGTTCACCTTAAGCTTTAAGGCTCCGGGCATCTGGGTTATTTCATAAATTCCGTTGGCCGCAGCCCGGCTTCTGAAAAGGGCGATATCGATAAGTCCCATAACCGCCTTGGGCGGGTCGCCGAAACGGTCGCAAAGCTCGTCGATAACGTCGCTTACGTCCTCCCTCGACTTGATCTCGGCAATTCGGCGGTAGATACCGAGACGGGCAGGAAGGCTTTCGATATAGCTTTCGGGAATATGGGCCGAGATGCTCAGATCCACGAGACATTCGGTCTCGGGCTCGGGAGTCTCTCCCTTTTCCTCCTTCATAGCGTCGCTCAGGAGTTTTAGGTACATATCGTAGCCGACGGCCTCCATATTACCGCTTTGCTCACCGCCTAAAATGCTTCCCGCGCCCCTTATCTCGAGGTCGCGCATAGCGATCTTAAAGCCCGAGCCGAACTCGGTATATTCCCTTATGGCCGAAAGACGCTTGGTGGCAATTTCACTAAGTCCCTTTCCCTGACGGTAGCAGAAATAGGCGTAGGCTCTTCGGGGAGAACGGCCGACACGGCCTCTTAGCTGATGAAGCTGAGACAGACCGAAGCGGTCGGCATCCTCAATTATAAGGGTGTTGGCGTTGGGTACGTCGACACCCGTTTCGATTATGGTGGTACAGACCAAGATGTCGATCTCGTGCTCGATAAGCCGCTTCCAGACATCGGACAGCTCCTCCTCCCCCATTTTTCCGTGGGCAACGGCGATATTTGCCTCGGGGATGGCCTCCTTAATTTTATATGCGACGCGGTCGATGGTCTCGACCCTGTTATGCAGGTAGTATACCTGACCGCCGCGGCGAAGCTCCTTGCGGATGGCCTCTAAAACGACCCCGTTATTATGCTCTAAAACGTAGGTCTGTACGGGATGACGGTCGCCCGGCGCCTCATCAATGGAGGAAAGGTCGCGTAGCCCCGACATAGCCATATTAAGGGTTCGGGGTATGGGGGTGGCCGAAAGGGTCAGAACGTCGACGGCGGGATATTTTTCCTTAAGCTTTTCCTTTTGGGCAACTCCGAAGCGCTGCTCCTCGTCTATTATAACAAGACCCAGATCCTTAAACTGAACGTCATTGGAAATAAGGCGATGTGTACCGACTACAAGGTCGACGCTTCCTCGGCGCAGTTCGCTTAAGGTTTTTTGCTGAGCTTTCGGGGAAACGAAACGGGAAAGCATACGTATCTCGAGAGGAAATTCGCCGAGACGCTTTAGTATGGTATTATAATGCTGCCAGGCGAGGATGGTGGTGGGCACCAGAACGGCGCACTGCTTACCCTCGCTGATACACTTAAAGGCGGCACGCAGGGCAACCTCGGTCTTTCCGAAGCCTACGTCGCCGCAAAGGAGGCGGTCCATGGGAACCGCGCGCTCCATATCGTTTTTGATCTCGTTTATACAGCGAAGCTGATCGTCGGTCTCGTCGTATTCGAAACGGCGCTCGAAATCGCTTTGAAGGTCGGTATCCTCGGAAAATGCGTGACCCTTTATCGACATTCTCTTGGCATATAGGGCGGTAAGCTGCTTCGCCATATCCTTAACGGCAGCCTTAACCCTTTTTCGGGTCTTCTGCCATTCCTGACCGCCGAGACGGTTAAGCCGAAGGGTTCCCTCCTCGGCGCCGCCGATATAGCGGGAAACAAGGTCGAGCTGGGTTACGGGGACGTAAAGCAGGTCGCCCTTGGCATATTTTATTTTTATATAGTCCTTGGTAACGCCGCCTGTGGTTATACGGTTTATTCCGTCGAATATACCGATACCGTGGGAGGCGTGAACGACGTAATCGCCGAATTTAAGCTCTTCCAAAGAGTTATAAGCGTTTTTATTCCGCTTCTTTATCGGCTTTGCCTCCGACTGAATATAGCGGTGGGTTATAAAGAGAAATTTAAGCTCGGGGATCTCGAAGCCCGAGGAAAGGCCTCCGACGGTAACTATCGCGCCGCGGTTCGGCAGACCCCTTACGTCGGTTAAAAGCATTGTTTTAAAGCCTGCGGTATTAAGGTCGGTATCGAGTATCTGCGCCGCCTTTTCGCTTCCTGCGGCAATAACAACCGTTCCGCCCACCGAAAGATTATAATGAATATCCTCCTTTAAGACGGCAAGGTCGCCGCTCCAAGGGGAATTTCGTTTAAAGTCGAAGGAAATAAGCTCTTTTAGTCCGAAAGGTACCGAGGAGGGCAGAAAGTTATCGAGAAGAATTCCCGAGGAAATATAGGATAATAGGTCGGCCTCCTCCATATAGAGGTCGGCGGTTCCTTTGGATAAAAAGCCCTCTTCGAGGTAAGAGGAAATATCCTCGTTTCTCTGAAAGGAAATGTTTTTAAGTCGGTCGCGGACGGCTACTATCTCGCTGGTTATAACGAGGGGAGCTTCGATATAATCGAAGGGAGTCGCCTCGCAGATAAAGGGGATATAGCGGTCGAGGGAAAAGGATACCCCCGAGGTCAGCGCGTCGATATCGTTTCGCAGGACGGCCTCCTGCTTATCGCTCAGCTTAGCCGTTTTCAGGTAGCCTTCGAGCTTTTCTTTAAGGGCTTCGGTCCTGCCTGCAGTTTCCCCTGCGGGTAATATCTTAACCGTTTCAAGGCTCTGCTCGCGGCGCTGACTGAAAAGGTCGAAGGTAGATATAGAGTCGACCTCGTCACCCCAAAATTCTATTCGTACGGGATAGTCGGTACCCGGGGCAAATATATCGAGAATACCGCCTCTAAGGGCAAACTGACCCGTACCCTCAACCAGCTCACAGCGCTTATAGCCTGCGGTAAGGAGGGTTTCGGTAAGCGTTTTCAGCTCGGCGGCGTCGCCCACCGAGAGGGAGATCGTTCCGCTTTTTACGGCCTCGGGGGAAAGGGTATACTGCGTAGCGGCCTCCACCGACATCAGGAGCAGGTCAAAATCCCCATCCAAGAGCTTGGATAGGGTGTCGATACGCTTATGCTCGTATTCTTTTGATACGGCGGTTATGTTTCCTATAAAAAGGTCGCGGGAGGGAAGCAGAAGGGCTTTTATTCCGAGCACCGAAAGGTCCTCGCCGATCCTTACCGCCTCCGCCTCGTCGGGAGTTATAAGGACGGCCTTTCGCTCGGTCTCCTTTAAAAGAGTCGAGATGATAAGCGCCTTATGAACCCCTGCGAGTCCGTTCGCCTCTATAGGCAGGCCGCCTGCCATTATGCCGTTTAAAAGGGCGGTATACCCCTTGGTTCGGCTAATGACCGAGTTTAGAAAGTTCATATTTGTCCTCCGGACAGATTATCAGTGGACAGTGGACAGTGGACAGTGGACAGTATCCACTGCTTCTTTTCACAAAACTTTAGTTCTTATCCGCTAATCTAATTTCTGCATTATAGAAAATATCATTTTTCCTACTTCTGCGCATAATGCCAAGGCTACCTGTGCCTGTGTTTGCGTTAAATAACTTAATTTGTCTATCAGCGGACAGTGGACAGTATACAGTATCCACTGCTTTTTTCACAAAACTTTAGTTCTTATCCGCTAATCTAATTTCTGCATTATAGAAAATATCATTTTTCCTACTTCTTCGCATAACGCCAAGGCTACCTGTGCTTGTGTTTGCGTTAAATAGCTTAATTTCTCCTCCGTACAGATTATCAGCGGACAGTGGACAGTATCCACTGCTTCTTTTCACAAAACTTTAGTTCTTATCCGCTAATCTAATTTCTGCATTATTGAAAATATCATTTTCCCTACTTCTTCGCATAACGCCAAGGCCATCTGTGCCTGTGTTTGCGTTAAATAGCTTAATCTGATACATATTTGTATTTGCGTATCAAGCTCGGCTTTCGAGCCTCTCGCTATCGATAAAAAATTTAAAAATTCTTTTTTCGTATGGCGTGCCTGTCCTTCGGCAATATTGGATGGAATGGAAACTGCCGCCCTGCGAATTTGGCTTGCTAATCCAAAGCTTTCATCTTTTGGCAAAAGCATTGTTATTTTATATGATTCTTCAACCAAATCCATTGCCTTTTGCCAAACAACCAATTTCCTATAATCATCTATCATTTATAATACCTACTGTCCACTGTTCGCTGTCCACTCGTCCCTCTGTTCACTGTCCACTGCTTGCCGCTACTTCGAAAACTTGTTCATTGCGGAGTCGATGCCGCGGGAAAGGAGCTCGTTTACGGCTTTGACAGCAGTTTCTAAGGAGGCTTCTACCTTTTCCTTATCCTCGGCCTTAAACTTTCCGAGGACCCAGTCCTTAAGGTCGTAGTCGGGATGCGGCTTAGCGCCGACGCCCAGCTTTATACGGGGGAAGTTGTCGCTGCCGAGAACCTCGATAATATCCTTAATTCCGTTATGGCCGCCTGCGCTTCCCTTTCGGCGGATACGGACGGTACCCGGCTCTAAGGAGATATCGTCGAACATAACGAGAATATTTTCGGGGGCAATTTTATAAAACCTTGCCGCTTCGCCGACGGCCGAGCCCGAGTTATTCATATAGGTAAGCGGCTTTAAAAGGAGCACCCTTTTGTTACCTATTACCGCGTCGCCCACATAGGCACTGAATTTCATTTTCTTACATTCACACTCATACTTTTTACAGAGAGCGTCCATAGCCATAAAGCCGATATTATGACGGGTCTCCTCATACTGAAGTCCCGGATTACCGAGACCTACTATCATCATATCGAAGCCTGAGGAAGCGAAGCTTTTCTTAATTTTTTCAAACATTTTATCACCGCTATAAATATTATCACATAAAGATACTTTATTCAAGGGGTGAAAATATTTAATAAATTAACAAACTGTTACATTATTCACAGTTTATACATATATAATAAATATGTAGTTTTTACTACCTTTGTGTCGAATATTATTGTTAATATTCGCCAAAGAAAATGCATATATATATGCATAAATAATATTTAGGAGGAATCTTATCATGGAAAATAACGGAAAAGGTTTAGCAGTTGCAGGATTAGTGCTCAGCATCGTAGGTCTTGTATTAGGCTTCTTCGGAGCCTGGTTCTCGATTATTGCTCTGCCTGTGTCTATCGTAGGTCTTGTTCTCGCTGTTATGGGCGGCAAGAAGCTTAAGGCTGTAGGCGCTCCCGCAGGAATCGCTACCGCAGGTCTCGTTCTCGGTATCATCGCAGTTGTTTTCTCCGCAATCTTCTTCTTTACTTGCGGAATCTGCACCCTCTGCGTAGCTGCTAAGGTCAACGATACTCTCAACGGCGACCTCGGCGAGATTAACGACTTACTTAACTCTCTTAAGTAATTGACTACATAAGATTCGGCCACTCGGTCTCGGGTGGCCATTTCTTTTTAATTTTTTAAAGTTTCGGAGTTGCTTATGCATATTCATATCTCTGAGTTTAACCTCCCCTTCCCTATTTACGGCGCTCTTTATTTCGTAGGTATCGCCGTCGCCGCAGTCGTTGCGGTACTTATATGCA
Source organism: bacterium (assembly GCA_004560045.1). GTDB lineage: Bacteria > Bacillota > Clostridia > Oscillospirales > Acutalibacteraceae > SFWF01. The sequence continues at coordinate 10,211 of SFWF01000016.1, forward strand.
AGAAGCGCGAGCTTCCAAAATACGATATCGTTTACTCGGCTATTTATTCTATGATAGGCGCCGCAGTCGGCGCAAAGCTGCTTTTTATCGCCGTTTCCCTGCCTAAGGTCATATCTTTGGGGTACGGATTTGTCGATACCGTTATGATTTTAATGAGCGGCGGCTTCGTTTTCTACGGCGGCTTTATCGGCGGATTTTTAGGCCTTCTTATATACGTTAAGCAGTTTAAGATGAAGCTTCTCCCCTTTTTAGACGTTTATGCGGCGGTGGTACCCCTCGGTCACGCCTTCGGTCGCGTAGGCTGTCTTTTCGGTGGCTGCTGCTACGGAATGGAATATGACGGACCCTTTGCGGTGGTTTATCATTCCTCCCTTAATATGTCCACCCCCTTAAATACCCCGCTTCTGCCTACGCAGCTTATCGAGGCTTTGGGACTTCTGCTTATATTCGCCGTCGTTCTTACGGTCTATCTTAAAGGAGCAAAGCCCGGCACCGTACCCGTGGTTTACGTCCTTTGCTACAGCGTGATGCGCTTTATCCTCGAATTTTTACGCTCGGACAGCGAAAGAGGAAGCCTTTTAGGCCTTTCGACCTCGCAGTGGATATCCTTGGGACTTATTATCACAGTGGTACTTTCGGTAATTTTTTATCGCTCAAAAAAAGCAAAAACTCTTGACAATATGCCCGATAAAGGCTAATATATAATATGTAATATATAAAGCGTCGAAGGGACGAGTAACGTTTTCCTTTTTCTTCAGAGAGCACGGGCCGTCGGCTGAAAGTCCGAGCATTAAAAGCAAACGTGAAGACCACCCCTGAGCGTCCGCCGAAATAAGGCGGAACGGATGCCCTCCGTTATCGGGGCTTAAAGAGGCACTTTTTGTGCAATGCGGGTGGAACCGCGGAGTTTGTTTTTCAAGACTTCGTCCTGTTTACGGATGAAGTCTTTTTGTTTTTTTAAATAACTTAAAAAGGAGATATATTTTATGAAAATTTCACTTAGAGGAGATTTTCGCGAGTTCGACGAAGGCGTAAATCCTTACGACGTTGCGAAATCCTTTGGCGGCGGATTCTTTAAAAACGTCTGCGCCGCAAAGATAAACGGCAAAAACGCCGATCTCAGGACCGAGCTCAAGGACGGCGACGAGCTTGAGCTTCTTACCTTTGAGGACGACTACGGCAGATGGACCTACCGTCACACCGCTTCTCACATTTTGGCTCAGGCCGTAAAAAGACTTTACCCCGAGGTAAAGCTCGCTATCGGACCTGCGGTAGACGACGGCTTCTACTACGATATCGATTCTCCCGTGATGTTCACCCCCGAACACCTTGAGAAGATCGAAGCCGAAATGAAGAAGATCGTAAAAGAAAACCTTCCCTTAGAGCGCTTCACCCTTCCCTTCGACGAGGCGATAAGGTTCTTCGAGGAAAAGGGCGAGGAATATAAGGTTGAGCTTATTAAGGACCTCCCCGAGGGAAGCGTAATCAGCCTCTATAAGCAGGGCGAATTTACCGACCTTTGCGCAGGAGCACACCTTATGAGCACGGGTCTCGTTAAGGCCTTTAAGCTGACCTCCGCTACCGGTGCATACTGGCGCGGAGACTCAAACCGAAAGATGCTTCAGCGTATCTACGGCACCGCCTTCCCCAAGGCTACCGAGCTTGAGGAGCATTTAGCCCGAATCGAAGAGGCTAAAAAGCGCGATCACAATAAGCTTGGCCGCGAGCTTGAGCTTTTTACCACCAGCGAGCTTATCGGTCAGGGACTTCCCGTTATGCTCCCCAAGGGCGCCAGAGTTATTCAGCTTTTACAGCGTTTCGTCGAGGACGAGGAGCAAAAGCGCGGCTGGCTTCTTACCAAGACCCCCCTTATGGCGAAATCCGATCTTTATAAGGTTTCGGGACATTGGGATCATTACCTCGACGGAATGTTCGTTATGGGTGACCCCGCAGACGAGAGCAAGGAATGCTTCGCGATGCGTCCCATGACCTGCCCCTTCCAGTATCAGGCATATCTTAATAAACCCCGCTCCTACAGAGATCTCCCCCTCCGCTACAACGAGACCTCTACCCTCTTCAGAAACGAGGATAGCGGCGAAATGCACGGTCTTATCCGCGTTCGTCAGTTCACTATTTCCGAGGGTCACCTTATGTGTACCCCCGAGCAGCTTGAGGACGAGTTTAAGAAGTGTCTTGAGCTTTGCGTATTTATGCTTAAGACCTTAGGTCTTTACGAGGACGTTTCCTACCGCTTTAGTCAGTGGGATCCCGATGACCGCGAGAAGTATATCGGAACCAAGGAGCAGTGGGACGAGGCTCAGGGCGTTATGGGCAGGATCCTCGATCATCTCGAAATCCCCTACAAGATCGGTATCGGCGAGGCCGCCTTCTACGGACCCAAGCTCGATATTCAGATCAAGAACGTTCACGGCAAGGAGGACACCCTTATCACCATTCAGGTCGATCAGATGCTGGCCGAAAAATTCGGTATGGAATATACCGACCGCGACGGTGTTAAGAAGAACCCCTACATCATTCACAGAACCTCTATCGGCTGCTACGAGCGCACCCTTGCCCTTCTTATCGAGAAGTACGCAGGCGCATTCCCCCTCTGGCTGGCTCCCGAGCAGGTTCGCATTCTCCCCATCGCCGACCGTCATCACGACTATGCCTATGAGGTCAAGGCCGCCCTTGAGGAAATGGGTATGCGCGTAGAGGTCGACACCAGAAACGAAAAGATCGGCTACAAGATCCGCGAAGCACGTCTCCAAAGACTTCCCTATATGCTCACCGTCGGTGACGCAGAGGTCGAAGCAGGTACCGTTTCGGTTCGCGGAAGAGGCGAAAACGGCGATCTCGGCAGTATGGCACTTGCAGATTTTAAGGCCATGTGCAAGGAAGAGATTGACACTAAGGTAATAAAATAATTTTATTATTTTAAATTAAATTTTTTGGAGGTAACTCACTATGAAAAAGCTAATTGCAATCATCCTTACCCTTTGCGTTCTTTTCAGCCTTGCCGCCTGCTCGGGCGGCTCCGACACCGCGACCTCAGACCCTTCTGCAAACGACACGTCTTCTAAACCGAAGCCCCTCGGAAGCGCAGTTTCGGGAAGCGACGACGGGGATTCCGATTCGGGCGACGGAAACAACGAGGTTCTGAATATTGAATACAAGTCGGTTGCCGAAGGCTACATTGAAAGCAACTCCATCATAAAATTCAAGGGCTTCCAGTGTATGGACGACGAATATATCTTCATTCCCAAAGGCACTAACATTATCTCCGACAAGCACTGTGCTATCTTGTGCTATAAGCTTTCAGGCGACGATCTTGTGCTTGATATAGAAGCCTGCAAATCCATCGGCTCAGTTATCGCTCCCAGCGGATGGGCGGTTCAGCATTCGGCAGGAACCTATCAGGCAACCCAGGACGTTTGGGCCCGTTTTTCGGTAAAGGGATCCCTTAAGGACGACATTCAGATCTTCCCCCTGAAGGATAAGATCTCAGAGGTTAAGGTCCTCACCGGCGCAGAGCTTAAAGAAGTGCTTAAAAAATAATTACCTAATGAGAAAAATTATAGCTATATTCCTCGCTTTAGCGATTTGTTTAGGGCTATCTGCCTGCGGAGGAGATAAGACCAAAACCCCCGCAGACGGCTCTTCGCCTTCCTCGGCTCCGACCGCTTCAAACATAGAGACGGTCCCCTACGAGTTCGAGATAACCGTTATCGAAAACGGCTACATTCACCACTTTAACGCAGGTACCGCTACCCTTAAAACCGACAAAGAGGGCTTTGTTTCAAGCGGAGACTACTACATAGCTCTTCCCAAGGGCTCGAAAATATCCTGTGCTAAGGATTTCGCCTTCTACACCTATGATGAAGAGTTCATTTTAAACAGCTCTATTATGGCGGAATCGGGACAGACTATGAAGTTTTACCTACCCGAGCTGAAGCCCGGCAGCTACGTTCTCGCAAACGACTGCTACGTGAAGTTTTCGGTTAAGGGAAGTATGTCGGATATTAAATTAGAGGTACCTAAGGGTCACGAAAAACTGATCTCGGCAGGAAGCCGAAAGGAAATCGAAGCTATGCCCACAATTGAACTTATGAAGCAGAACTTGGACGGTCGCGATAAGGCGGTCAACTACGTATTTATTACCGATATTCACTACGGTAACAGTCTCACCACAGCTGAGGGAGCCGCGCTTCTCAGGCAGGTTGAAACGGCGGTATCTCTCGCCAATTCCATCGATTCTATCGATTTTATCTGCGTCGGAGGCGACACCACCACGGGTATGTACGCAACCAAGGCCGACGCGCTAAAATTTACGACCGAAATACTCGCGCCCTTAAAGCAGAGCAAAAAGCCCGTATTTATTCTTATGGGCAACCACGACGATAACTCTTATCATCGCTTTACCTACGACGTTTACTATCCCGAACGCATTATAAGCGACAAGGACTGGAACGACAGTATTTTAAAGCCCTTCTGCCCCGATAATATCGTTAAGGACAGCAAATATAAGGACTCGAAGTATTATTACTACGATCTTTCGGATAAGAAGACCCGCGTTATCTGCCTCGACGCTATCGACTACCGCGCTAAGTATAACAGCAAGGGCGTTATAAGCGAGCTTCCCATTAAGGACCCTGCGGCCGAAAAGCACGTTTCGAAATATTGGTCGGGTTGCTCCTGGTGGGGCTACTCGGACGATCAGATCGAATGGCTTATGACCGAGGCCATGACAGCAGGAAACGATTGGAACTACGTTTTCCTTTCCCATATGGGAATCGATAAGCAGACCAACTGCTATGGCTACGACACTAAAAACGGCGCCGAGCTGAGAAAGATTATTTCGGCCTATCAGAATAAGACTACCTGCAGAATAGGCGTCAACAAGGCCGACTTCTCGAAGACAAAGGGAAGAATACTTGCCTATCAGTTCGGACATATGCACCACGAGGTTGTGTTCAGTAGCTCCGACATCGATTTGTGGCAGATATGTACCGCCACGGCAAGTATTCCCGATACCTCATCCAAAACCGATATAAAGGATACCACCATCAACGATAAGACCCTTGATTGGAAGCTCCTTGACCGTGTACTCGGAACCGATACCGAGGCCTGCTTCGACGTTATGTCGGTAGACGGCAGTAAGGTTCAGAAATGGAATATAGGCGGAGGATTAGACGTCGAGGTAAATCAGTAAAAATAAAAAGATCGACCATCCAACGGGCACTTCACCCGAAGATGGTCGGTCTTTTTTTATGGAAGGAATTAAAAATTGAAAAAACGGTAGTAAGGCGTTATTCAGAATAACACACAAGCACATACCATTGGTCGGGCATTAAAGCTTTAATATTTAACTAAAGCTAAATTTGCGTATGGGTCGGCGGCTCGCCGCTTAGGGGTCGGTGCGGAGGTTGTTTTTAGAGAACATAAGGCGAAGACGACGCTTAATAAAGCGGAAAGCATTTTTCTCGGCCGCGACGAAACGGTCCTCAAAAATAAGACCGTAGATTATAAAGCCGGCTACCAAAATTTCAAAAAGAGTCTGAAAAACAAAGCGAGTTTCCATAATTTCCTCCAAACGAACATTTGTTCTTTCTGTGATTTTATTATAATTGATAGGTTTAAAAATGTCAAGCATTTTTTAAACTTTTTTGTTTACAAGCTTATTATAGCTGCTACACTGTCCCAAGTTTGGGACTTTACACCCAAATAACCTAATTTTTTTTAGTTTTTTTAGATTGACACGAATCACATATAATATTAAAATATATTTATAAATTTCATATTATATACCTGCTTTATGAGGTGGCCTATGAACAAGAAAAAGCTTATTACGATAATAGTTGCGGCGGTTTTGGTCGTTGCAATAATTCTCGGAGGAGTATGGTTTTTATTCCTTCGCGGTGATAAACCAAAAGCAAACGCCCCTAAGGAAAAAATCGACGTGCTTCGTCTTACCCTTCCCGACGAGACCCTCCTCAACACCGACTTTTCCGATATCGCTTCGGGAACCCTTCCCGAGGGCTGGGACAAGACTCACCCATATATTTTCTTAAACGAGGCCGACCGCTCCACCTGCCTTGAGACCACCAGCGGAAACAAAAGTCACGTTTCGATAAAGCAGCTCGGCGAAGAAGGCTATATGACCTTCGGCGGCAGAGACGGCGAGCATATACTTACCTCCGCTATGGTAAACAGCGAAAACTATATGGTAACGGCCAAGGTAACCTTCAGCGCCTTCCGTACCCCCTTCGGAATTGCTCTTGATATTCCCGACGACTATAAGACCGCCGAGCGGGCTACCCTGCTTACGGTATCGGCAGAGGATATCGACGCCAATCCCGACGACGACGTATACGTCTACGTTCCGACCTTTAAGCTGTCACACCGTGTAAAGGGCAAAGAGGACTTTACCGGCGAGGACAAAAGCCTTACCTCGATAAGAGTTGCCGACGTCGACCGCTCGGCCGTAACCCTGACTAACAGGGACAGCGGCGAGGGTAACATCGCCCCCGATACCGAAATAATATTTAAGGCCGTTCACTATGAGGGCGTTTCCTATTTCTTTATAAACGACAAGCTTATAGGCTCCCTCGACGACTACGACGATACGGCGGCTTCCCGCTTCGGCTTCTTCAGCGACCTTGACGGCCGTGAGGTCAAGATAACCGAGCTTCGGGTCGATACCTTAAGGCTCGGCGAAACCGTTATATCCGATACCGAGGTTTTGGCCGTTGGCACCGAGACCGACCTTAAGGGCGCTACCGAGCTTCCCGAGGGCTTTAAGCTTTATTCGGGACAGTGGCTCGATAAAAACAGTATGGGAACCGCAGAGGCAACTGCCGAAGGAGTAAAGCTGACCTCGGATAAGGGTGCTACCGCTCTTATGCTCCCCGTTCAGAAGACGAGAAACCTCCTATTCACCGCTAAATTCAGCGGCATCGGTCAGGGCGGCCGCTTCGGCCTCGTTTCCTCGGTTGCAAGTCCCCTTTCGGGCTCCCGCGGAGGAAGCTTCTTCACCCTTTCGGCCGACAAGAGCACCGCTTCGGTAAACAACAAAACGGTAAACGTCGAAACCGACCTCAGAGAATATAAGCTTGCCGATATAGCAGGCCTTACTCTCGGCGACAGCGTAGAGCTTACTATCTATAACTTCGACGGTATGGGCTACTGCTTTATTAACGGAGTATACTTTACCCATATCGAGCTTTTCCCCGGCGGCAGCGAGACGGTATTCTGCGGAATATATACGGAAGAAAACAGTTCGGTCACGGTCGAAAGCGTTAAGACCGAATATCTTATGGAAAAGGGCGTTTGCCGCTGGCTTAAGGAGCCTTCGGCAGAGCTCGTTACAAAAGGCCCTGCAATAAGCCTCGGGGTCGAGCTTTCGAAGAATAACATATTCTGTCAGTCGAAGCCTGACGCTACCGTCGGACTTCTCGCAGCCCCCTCGGGAGAGGAGCCTGCCGACCTTAAAACAGACAGCAATGAGCTTATAAAGCTTACCGACCTGAAGACCGAAAACGGCTCTGCAACGATCAAGGTAACCTCGGTCCTTCCCCTTACAAAGGATAATATTTCGGACTGCTATACCCTAAGAGGCTACGCTGAGGTTGACGGAAAATACTACTACGGAAAGCCCGTGGTCTACTCTCCCGCCCCCGAGGCTTCGGCGGTTTATTTAGACCTCTCAAACAAGGATAAGGCGGCTTACGATACCCTTTTCGAGGGAATAAAGGGCTACGTCGGAAAATATGAAAAGACCCTTACCTTTGCTCTTTTCTCCGACTTCCATTATAAGGCGGGAATGTATGCCGGCTCGGTTGCCGATATGCAGGCTATTTTAGACCGCGCACATAAGGCAGATGCCTCCTTTATACTTTCGGGCGGCGACTTCTGTAACGATTTCATGGGCTCCCCCGAACTTATAAACGCCTTCCTAAAGAACAACTATAATCTCCCCGCCTACAACGTTTACGGTAACCACGAGCTTGAAGCAGGAAACTCGATGGATTTCGTCACTCCCCTGCTGACCAACGATAAAAACGTCGTCTGGGGCACCAAAGACGGAAAGATCGGCGACGGAAGCATCGCTTACTACTATTTCGAAAGCGGCGATTTCAGAATAGTTTGTACCGATACCAACTATTCCTTTAACCCCTCTACGCAGGAATGGGAGCATAACTATGCGGGAAGCTACGGACCGCCCTCGGGAAACACTAAGAGTAACTCCTTAGGCCTCGTTCAGCTTCAGTGGCTCGAGGAGGTTCTTACCGACGCCGCGTATAAGGGTAAATCCTGCATCGTTATCGGTCACGACAGCTTCGCAGGCAAATTCCGCTCCACCTCCCCCGACGCTTCGAGAATACGCGAGATCTATTCGGCGGTCAACAGCATAAGAAAGGGCACCGTTCTTATCTCCATCAACGGACATATTCATACCAATAATATGGCGGTCGTTGAGAACGTTTTATATATCGATATGAACACCACCCGAAACGGCGCATGGACGGGTACGGGAACCGAGCATTACGGCCCCGAGCACACCTACGACTACGTTGATTACGACGACCTCGGCAATCCCTTAACCTCTTATAAGAGAAGCCTCGGAGAGCTTTCAATGGGCAAGAACACCTGGTTCTACGAGGACCCCTTAAGCGCAATAGTTAAGGTATCCCAATACGGCACCGTTACGGTAGAAGGAATGGAAAGCCGTTGGATATACGGAATAAACCCCACACACGCCCATAATGACGAGGTACCGAAGGTAACCTCGGGCAAATGGGAGCTTATTAAAAAGTAAAGGAGCAGATAATTATGAGCAGCTTAAAATTCACCGCATTTTCCGATATGCACTACAGAGTAGGAATGTACTCCACCACGGTAGCCGACCTTATGACGGTTATCGACCGCGCTAAGGAGTCGGGCTCTGAGCTTATGGTGCACTGTGGCGATATGTGCAACAATTATACCGAGTCCCCCGAGCTTATAAAGCCATACCTCGGCTGTGGTCTCCCCGTATACGGCATATACGGAAATCACGAGCTTGAGGGTCAGAACTCTATGGAAATGGTTACCCCCAAGCTTACAAACGACGAGGTCGTCTGGGGTACTGAGGACGGCAAGATCGGCGACGGAACTGTTGCTTACTACTATAAGGATATAAGAGAGTATAGGATCGTCGGCACCGATACCAACTATTCCTTTAATCCCAAAACCGGCGAGTGGCAGCACAACACTACCTGCAGCTACGGACCTCCCGCAGGAAATCTTCAGGGAAATTCTTTAGGCCCCGTTCAGTTTGCCTGGCTCGAAAGGGTCCTTCTCGACGCCGCAAAGCAGGGTAAAAAGTGTATTGTTTTAAGCCACGCCTCCTTTAACGGAGAAATAAGCGGCGGCACCCCCGACTGGGTTGCGGTAGATAACCTTTTCGCCCGCGTTAACGCTATGAAAAAGGGTACCGTTATAATGGCCATAAACGGTCATTACCACACCAACCGTATGTTCCAAAGGAACAACATCGTTTACTTCGACGTCAACACCACCCGTAACATCTGGTGGCAGGTCCAGAGCGAGACCCATTACACAAAGGGTCAGGGTCAGGAGGTCGAGAAGTTGGATGCAGAGGGCAATATCATCGGTAAGAAATGGATCGACTACACCGAGCTTTGGATGGAGCCTCATACCTGGTTCTGTGACGATGCCCTTTCGGCTGTTGTTACCATAGAAGACGACGGCACCATCACGATTGAAGGTGTAGAGTCGACCTGGGCCTATGGTCTCGTACCCGCAAGAGCCCACGCCGTATGCGAACCGAGAATCTCAAACGGAAGCTTTAAGGTTGAGTTTTAAATAAAAGAAGCACGGGCAATACCATTAAGTTAAAAAAATAATGAGAATAGGAAAGAACTTGAATCAGCAAGTAAAGTTGGTTTGAGTTCTTTTTTTGCAAAAAAATAACCAGGCTCATTTCTGAACTTGGTTATTTTTCTTAACTTAAATGTATTGCCCGAGTTAAACTCGGGTGTTTTGAATTTTTAATGGTTCGTTTTGGCTTAAGCGTTTTCGGCTTCGAACTTCTTGATGAATTCGCAGAGAGCGGCTACGCCTTCGGTGGGCATTGCGTTATAAATGGAAGCACGCATACCGCCGACAGAGCGGTGACCCTTGATGTTTGCAAAGCCTGCTGCGGTGGCTTCCTTAACGAACTTGGCGTTGATCTCCTCGTCCTCAGCACGGAAGGTAACGTTCATTATGGAACGGGAGGCTACGTCGTTGGGGTTCTTAAAGAGCTTGCTGTTTTCGAGGCAGTTGTAAAGGAGAGCGGCCTTTTCTTCGTTGATCTTCTTCATTGCCTCAAGTCCGCCGAGTCCCTTGATCCACTTGAGAACGAGTCCGCAGATGTAGATGGGATAGCAGGGGGGAGTATTGTACATAGACTCGTTTTCAGCCATAGTGTAGTAGTTGCACATGGTGGGAACGGTCTTGTCGAGGTCCTCGCGGAGAAGGTCCTCACGGGCGATAACGATGGTAAGACCTGCGGGAGCAACGTTCTTCTGAGCTCCTGCGTAGATGAGGCCGAACTTAGAAACGTCTACAGGCTCGGAGAGGATGCAGGAGGACATATCGGCTACGAGGGGAACGTCACCGGTGTCGGGGATGTAGTCCCATTTGGTTCCGAAGATGGTGTTGTTGAAGCAGATGTGAACATAGTCGGCGTCTGCGCGGAGGTCGAGCTCCTCCTGACGGGGGATTCTGGTGAAGTTTTCGTCCTTAGTGGTAGCGGCAAGATGAGCGTCGCCAAACTTCTGACCCTCCTTATAAGCCTTGCCCGAGAACTGACCGGTTACGATGTAGTCGGCCTTTCCGGTCTTCATAAGGTTCATAGCAACGTTTGCAAACTGCATAGAAGCGCCGCCCTGAAGGAACATTACCTTATAGTTATCGGGAATGTTCATAACCTCGCGGAGATTAGCCTCAGCCTCTTTGATAATAGCATCGTATACCTTAGAACGGTGAGACATTTCCATAACGCTCATACCGGAGCCCTGATAGTTCATCATTTCGTCTCTTGCCTGCTCTAAAACGGGCACGGGAAGCATAGACGGACCGGCAGAAAAATTATAAATGCGATCGTACATTGTTTATTCCTCCAAAAAATTTAATGTATGGGTCTATTATACGACTTTTCTTATCGCGTTGCAATAGTTTTGTGAAAAAAATATCAATTATTTTTTTGTTTTATGCGGTTTTGGTTTCAAGGTAGTGTTTTATGGCTCTTTGCATAAAATCCTCGGTCACGCTGAACCTTTCGGCAAGGATTCCTACGTCCTCCTCCCCTGCCGCAAGGGCCTTTAAAAGCTCGGCGTAGGGTACAAGGGCGTTTACGGCCCAGCGGTGAGCGGCACGTTCCTGCTTTTTAACCGTTTCGCCGTCGGCGTCGGGGGCGTAGGTCGCTCCCGTGGCAAGGTGACCCAGCTCGTGGGCAAGGGCTACCCTTTCGGCTTTATTGCTTCCGACAAGGGCCTTGTCCATAGCAATAAAGCCCTTCCCTCCTATCTCAAGGGAGAAGGCGGGGTTTTCGCAAAGGGTAATAAAATCTACCGTAATACCCTCGTTTTCGGCAATATTATAAAGCTTGTTTGTCTCCATTTTCTCTTTCCTTTATATACGTCGCGTAGCGGAGCACCTCTGCGAGCATAGCGTCGGTTATACCGTCCTCGCCGCCGAAAAGGGCTATTTTCAGATTGCTTGGGTTTATTTCGTCGGTACGCGGGGCTTCGCCCGACAGTAAATATTCAACACTTACCGAGAAGTATTCGGCTATCTTCTGCAGAGTGGAGGCAGAAAGAGTCTTAATTCTTCCCATTTTAAAGTCGGTAAGCGATGCACGAGGAATGGCGCACTTCTTGCACATTTCGGTTATGTTCATTTTATGGGAGCGGCAGAGTGCTTCAATTCGCAGATATATTTCGTTCATAGCGGTCTCCTTTTGTCTAAAAGCGACAAATTATTAAATTCAGTAAAAGATGTCCTTGACAATTACTAAATGTCGTAATATAATGGCCTTGCGAATACGGAATTCAGTAATTTATCCGACTTTTCGTCAATTATATTACAGATTTTCGTAATTGTCAAGTATTTTTCAGGAGGAACAAAAGAGATGTACCGTTGTACGGACTGTAAAGGTGAATTTGATTTTTTAAAAATAGTATTCGAGACCCACGGACTTGACACTCCCCCCTACGAAAAGCTTAAGCTTTGCCCCTACTGCGGCAGCAGCGAATACGAAAGACGGGAAAATATGCACTGTAAATTTTGCGGAAGAAGGCTTAAGGAGGCGGGAGAATACTGTAGTAAAGAATGTGAAAAAGCGGGTCGAAGATACTACGAAAGGGAGCAGGAAAACTGCAGAATATTCAAAAGCTCCCCCGTCGCAATGGCGGTTATGGAGGTTGCCGATTATAACAGAGCCCACGGCACCAAGTATTCTTACGGAAAATATTTTAGCTTAAAGGAGGCAGGTCTTATATGACGATTACCGAAAAAAAGGAATTTTTAAAGGAATACACAAGAAGCATGGCAAGGGTCCAGCGGCTTAACCACGAGCTCGAAAAGCACCACGCGGCGGCCCTGATAATAGAGCCCGAGATTGAGCACTGCGTCGCCACCGCCGAGAGCATCGAGGCGCTTATATACGCTATTCCAAACGGTCTTCAGCGGGAAATTATGCTTCGAAGGTTTATCTACGGCGAGACCTTAGAGGAGATCGGCGAGGCGCTCTGCTACTCTCCGCGGCATCTTCAGAGAATAATAACAAAGACCGTCGACCGCCTCAACGTAGAGGCAATTGCGTAACAGATTAGCTTTTACCAAAAAACACCGACGATTAAGGAAGTTATGATTAGGGGTAAAATTAGAGGAAATGTATCTGATTAGGTACATTTCCTCTTTGTTTTTGTAAAATTTTACGGTTGCAGTTGTAGGGGTTTATAAAAAACAAGTTTGCAACGGGAGGAGCAAGCCCCTCCCCTACGCTCTCAATAAATCCCTAACCGCACCAATCTTAACTGTCGGTGTTTTTTAAGAGATGGGCGACCTTGAGTACGGCGGCCTGAGTCTTTCCGTCGGGTATCTCCCCTGCCATTATCATATCGACAAGCTTTTCGAGCTTTATTTTTTCCGGAAGCACGAATTCGTCCTCGTCGGGGTCGGTCTCGCCGAAGGTAAGGCCGAAGGCGGCGTACATATAGATCACCTCGTCGGTGTATCCCGGGGTCGGGTAAAAGGTTCCGAGGCTTATAAATTTTTCGGCCGTTATGCCGAGCTCCTCTTTCAGCTCACGCTTTCCGCCCTCTAAGGGGTCCTCGTCGGCGCTGTCCCGTTTTCCCGCGGGAATTTCTATAACCTCCTCGCCGTAGGGGTAGCGGTACTGACGAACCAGCATTATCTCCCCCTCGTCGGTTACGGGAACAACACAGATCCCGCCCGGATGACGGACGTATTCGCGTTTTGCGGTATTGCCGTCGGGAAGGGAGATATCGTCGAGGAAAAGATTTATTATTGCTCCCTTATAAATTTGCTCGCTTTTAAGCTGCTTTTCTTTAAGCTCCATAATTTTATTCCTTTGTTTTTTTATAATTATAAAGCTATTCTCGGTTTATTTCAACGATTTTTTCACACAATAATCCCGAAAGGATGATAGTATGTGTGGAATTGTCGGATTTGCGGCAGGCGAAAACGTTACCGATGATATTTTCGCGGGACTTTTAAGTCTCGAATACCGCGGCTACGATTCGGCGGGAATTGCGGTAATAAGGGATGGAAGAATAGAATGCGAAAAGGTTACGGGCAGGGTCTCTAAGCTTAAAGAGGCGGCAAAGGGGCTTTTCGGCAAGGTTGGAATAGGCCATACAAGGTGGGCGACCCACGGAGCGGCAACCAAGGCCAACGCACACCCTCACCTAAGCTACGACGGCCGTTTCGCCCTCGTTCATAACGGGATAATCGAAAACTCTACCGAGCTTAAAAACGAGCTTGCGGGGCTCGGAATAGAGTTTAAAAGCGAGACCGACAGCGAGGTGATCGTTCAGCTTATAGCCAAAAACTATTTAGGCGACCCCGTAAAGGCCTTGGACGCGGCCGTAAGGCGGCTTACGGGCTCCTTTGCGGTGGCCCTTATCTGTACCGATTTTCCGACGAGCGTTTTCGCCGCAAAAAAGGGCAGTCCTCTTATAGCGGGGGTCGGAAAGGCGAGCGCCATGCTTGCCTCCGATATTCTCGCCCTTTCTCCCCACGCCGATAAGATATGCCGACTTGAGGACGGGGAGCTTCTTGAGATGAGAAAAAACGGATTTGGCTTTTATAAGGAGGGAAAACCTATAGAAAAGGAATTTGAGGAGATAAAAATGAAAAACATCAAGACAGATAAAGGGCAGTTCGAGCATTTTATGCTAAAGGAAATTTTCGACCAGCCCGAGGTAGCGAAAAGCATAATAGAAAAAAGAATTAAAAACGACGAGGTAGTATTTCCCGAGCTTGACCCCGAGATTTTTTCGGATATCAAGCATATAAGCATCATTGCCTGCGGCTCGGCCTATAACGCAGGGATAGCAGGAAAATATATTTTAAAGGAGCTTATGCGGCTACCCGTTACGGTATCCCTTGCCAGCGAATACCGATACGCTACTCCCCTGCCCTTAGAGGGAACGCTGACGGTTTTTATAAGTCAGTCGGGAGAGACCGCCGACACCATAGCGGCGGCCGAAAGGGTAAGATTTCTAAGGGGTCGGTCGGTATCGATCGTGAACGTTAAGGACAGCACCCTGACGAGGCTTTCAGACTACACCCTCTATACCGAGGCAGGTCCCGAGGTAGCCGTCGCCACCACAAAGGGCTACACCGCTCAGGTAATGACCCTTTGTCTTTTAGGGATCTGGGCCAAACGAAACGAAAGGTCGGTGCTTTTCGAAGCGACAGAGGCTATTAAAAGCATACCCGAAATAATGCTTCGTCTCCTCGGCACAAAGGATAAGGCCGAAGAGCTTGCAAAAAGGATACGGAAAGAGACCTCGGTTTATTTTATAGGAAGAAATATCGACTATGCCGTAGCCTTGGAGGCTTCGCTAAAGCTAAAGGAAATTTCTTATATTCATAGTGAGGCCTATGCCGCAGGGGAGCTTAAGCACGGCTCTATCGCCCTTATTGAGGAGGGGACAAAGGTCTTCGCCCTAAGCCTTATCCCCGAGCTTACCGATAAAACGATTTCGAGTATCAGGGAGGTTAAAACCCGAGGAGCCTGCGTTTTTGCGGTCTGCCGTGAGGAGGACGGGGCAACCGCGGAGGTTTCCGACGAGGTTATCCCCCTTCCCGTAGTTCATCCTATAGTAGGGGCAGTCTGTGAGGTTATTCCCTTTCAGCTTCTTGCATATTTTACGGCAAAGTACAGAGGCGCCGATATAGATAAGCCGAGAAATCTCGCAAAATCGGTTACGGTCGAGTAAAGGAAATATTGATTTTCTGATATAAATAGTGTAAAATATTACTAAAATAACGGACAGACCTATTTTGGTCTGTCCAAACTAAATTTTAAAGGTGCGTTATATGAATTTAAAGGAAAAATATTTACACTGGACAGAAAATTCCGACCCCGACACCGCCGCCGAGCTTAAGGCTATCGGCAAGGACGAAAAGGAGATATACGAGCGTTTTTATAAAAATCTCGAATTCGGTACCGGGGGAATGAGAGGTCTTATCGGGGCAGGACCTAACCGCATAAACCGCTACACCGTAGCCAAGGCCACCAAGGGTCTTGCCGAATACATAAAGGCGGCAGGAGAAGCCGCAATGAAAAAGGGAGTTGCCATCGCCCACGATAACCGCCGTAAGAGCCGCGAATTTGCCGAGGTTACGGCAGGAGTTTTAGCCGCAAACGGAATTAAGTGCTATCTTTTTGAGGACCTTCGCACTACCCCCGAGCTTTCTTATGCCGTAAGAAGGCTTTCCTGCTTTGGAGGCGTCGTTATAACCGCTTCTCATAATCCTCCCGAATATAACGGCTATAAGATATACGACGATACGGGCTGTCAGTTCGTACCCGATACGGCACAGCAGGTCATCGACGAGATAGAAAAGATCGAGGACGAGCTTAAGATAGAGCTCCTTTCCTTAAAGGATGCAGGAGAGCTTATTGAGATCATCGGAAAAGAGATCGACGAGCCCTACTACGAGGAGGTTTTAGCCCTTCGCTTCGATAAGAATACCGATAAAAACATTAAGGTCATCTACACTCCTCAGCACGGCACGGGCAATATCCCCGTAAGATACGTTCTCGGAAAAGCAGGCTACGACCTTACCCCCGTTGAGGCCCAGTGTATTCCCGATACCGAGTTTTCGGCCACCAAAAACCCCAACCCCGAAGCTAAAGAGGCCTACGAGCTTGCAATCGAGCTTATGAAGGAAAAGGGCGCCGATATCGCTATAGCTACCGACCCCGACTGCGACCGTCTCGGCGCGGTTATAAGCCACAACGGAGAATATACCCTTCTTACGGGA
The DNA here is from genome assembly GCA_004560045.1 of bacterium. Lineage (GTDB taxonomy): Bacteria > Bacillota > Clostridia > Oscillospirales > Acutalibacteraceae > SFWF01. The sequence goes on from SFWF01000016.1 coordinate 26,780, forward strand.
AATCAGTCGGGAGCCATTATCCTTTACTATATCCTATCCCGTATGAAGGAGCAGGGCACCCTACCGAAAAACGGAATTATGTTCAATACCGTCGTTACCTCCACCCTTGGAGATAAGATCGCCGCAGGCTTCGGCGTCGAGACCGAAAAGACCCTTACCGGCTTTAAGTTTATCGGCGACAAGATAAAGCAGCACGAAAGAACCGACGGCAAGAAGTTCGTTTTCGGATATGAGGAAAGCTACGGCTGTCTTATAGGAGATTTCGTCCGCGATAAGGACGCCGTTCAGGCCTCCCTTATGTTCTGCGAGGCCGCCGACTATTATAAAAAGCAGGGTAAGACCCTTATCGACGTTTTAAACGATATCTACAAGAAATACGGCTACTTCGCCGACAATCTCGTATCGGTTACCCTTAAAGGGGCCGAGGGCGCAAAGCAGATCTCGAAAATTATGGACGAGCTTCGCGCAAACATACCCGACGCTATCGCAGGCCACCCCATAAAGGAGGTCGTCGATTTTAAAGATCCTCCCGAGGGTTTTATTGCTTCAAACGTTCTGCTTTATAATTTTACCGACGGAAGCTTTGCGGCGGTAAGACCCAGCGGAACCGAGCCTAAGTGCAAGTTCTATTACTGCATCTGTGCCGAGAACAAAGCGGCGGCAGAGGCTAAAATGGCGGCTATTAAAAATTATTTTAAGGTGGAAAGCTAATATGAAAAAATACCCCCTTCTTCTTTCCCCCGTTACCAAGGACTATCTTTGGGGCGGTGACCGACTTAAAACCGAATACGGCATCCCCTGCCCCACCGATATTTGCGCCGAGGGCTGGATGCTGGCCTGTCACGCCGACGGAACCAATACGGTTTTAAACGGCGAGCTTAAGGGCAAAAGCTTTAAGGAGGCCCTTTCCCTTTGGGGTAACAATGAAGATTTTCCCATACTTATAAAGCTTATCGACGCTAAAGACAAGCTTTCGGTTCAGGTTCATCCCGAGGACGAATATGCCTATAAAAACGAGGGTGAACCGGGCAAGACCGAAATGTGGTATATTGTCGACTGTGACGAGGGAGCCGAGCTTATCTACGGCTTTAAGCGCGAGGTCGATAAGGACGAATTTGAAAAGCGCATAAGAGAAAACACCCTTGACGAGGTAGTAAACTACGTACCCGTAAAGAAGGGGGACGTTTTCTTTATTGCGGCAGGAACCCTTCACGCAATCGGAAAGGGTATACTTATCGCCGAAATTCAGCAAAACTCCAACACCACCTACCGCGTTTCGGATTATGGACGTCTTGGCGCCGACGGAAAGCCCCGAGCACTGCACATCGAAAAGGCTCTCGACGTAACCCGCACCGTGCCTCCTACCGTCCCTTACGGTGCGGTCGGAGAAGTATCGGAGCATAGCTTCGGTAAAGTCAGAAGCCTTGCCGACTGCGAGTATTTTAAGGTTAAGGCCATAAGTCTTGACGGAGGTTTCGGAATAAACAGTCCCGAATTCGTTTCCCTGCTCATCCTTGACGGAAAGGTCTCGGTTAAGTACGAAGAAGGCCTTATAGAAGCGGGCAAGGGCGACAGTATCTATATCCCCGAAAACTGCTCGGTTATGGTTTCGGGCAAGGGCGAGATAATTTATTCGGTAAAATGAGGAAGATTAAATGAGTTTTGGTAATACGGTAATCTTCGGAGACAGCTATTCTACCTTCGAGGGATATATCCCCGAGGGGTACGCTTGTCACTATTTTCTTGTACCTAAAAACGAGGTCGACGTCACGAAGGTAGAGGAGACCTGGTGGTATAAGCTGATGAAGGAGACGGGATCGACCCTCCTTCAAAACAACAGTTGGTCAGGCTCCACCATCGGCTACACCGCATACGGCGGACGCGACTGCTCGGGAGACAGTTCCTTTATATACCGCTTTGAAAAGCTTCTTAAGGACGGCTTTTTCGAGGAAAATAAGATAGATACCATCTTCGTTTTCGGCGGCACCAACGATTCCTGGTGCGGGGCTCCGCTTGGCGAGGAAAGCTACGGGGAGGTAGTCTTTAATGAGCGTTTCTCGGTTCTCCCCGCTATATGTCATTTTTTCAAAAGGATTGCCGAGGAGCTACCCGAGGTTAGAAAAATATGTATCGTAAACACCGGCCTTAAGGACGAAATTTCCTCCTGCCTTAAAAACGCCGCCGACAAATACGGCTTCGAAAAGGTAGTTTTATCGGATATCGACAAAATGGCCGGTCACCCCACCATCAAAGGAATGGAGCAGATAAAGGAGCAGGTCAAGGCGGTTTCATTTTCATCTTCGGCTTCGCCGAGATAAATTTGCAGCATCAGGGAAGAGGGAAGAGGGACGAGGGGATTTCCCGTGAGAAAGATATAAATTGGTTTTCCCTTTTCCCTTGTCCCTCCTCCCTAACCGTTAAAGCTAAACCTCTGCGGCACGCAGAAGAAAAAACCGCCGTAGGGCGGTTTTTATTCTACCGTCAGCACTACCTTGCCGACGTTTTGTCCTTTATATAGGATATCGTGGGCGGCTTCGGCCTCGGTTATGGGGAGAACCTTATAGATCGTGGGCTTGACCTCGCCTGTGGATACCTTGGGCCATACCTTTTTAACGAGGTCGGCTAAAATCTGTGCCTTAACCTCGGGGGTACGGGAGCGGAGGGTGGAACCGATTATACGAACGTTACGAACGTAGATGTTCTTAAGGTCGATCTCGGTCTTTGTTCCTGCAAGGGCGGCAATCATTATCCAGCGTGCGCCGTGACGGAGATAGTGAATGCATTTGCCCATTATCTCGCCGCCTAAGCAGTCGATGGCAACGTCTACGGGATGACCTGCCTCAAGCTCTTCTTTGAGCACCTCGGAGATATCCTCCTTGGTGGTGACGACAACGCGGTCGGCATTAAGATGACCTATAGATGCGGCGATCTCATCGGAAAGAACGGTTGTGATGACCCTTATTCCAAAGGCCTTTGCCATAGGAATAATAACGCTTGCAAGACCCGATGCGCCTGCGTTCATAAGGAGGGTATCGCCTTCCCTTACGTTTCCCTCGATAAAGAGGTTAAGATATGCAGTTGCGAAGGCCTCTGGAATAGCCGCCGCCTCCACCATAGAGCAGTTTTCGGGGACGGGCATAAGCATATCGTACTTGATGTTAGCAAACTCTGCATATCCGCCGCCGCCAAGCAGGGCGCAGACCTTGTCGCCAACCCTCCAGTTCGATTTTTTAGCCGCTTCGGGTCCTACCTCGGTAATGGTTCCCGCGATCTCAAGTCCCATCCATTCGGGGCAGCCGGGAGGGGGCGGATAGTCTCCCTCTCTCTGCATAAGGTCGGCGCGGTTAAGGGCGGCCGCCTCGATCTTTACCATACAGTCCTCTGCACCAAGGACGGGATCGGGAACGTTATCCCAGCGAAGGGAACGGTCGTCGTTTACTAAAATTGCTTTCATATATCGTATTTCTCCTTTACCAATTTGTCCATAGCCTTTTCAATATCGTTTTCCCACCAAAGATAGTTCTTCGGCAGAGAGCTGAGTTCTTTTTTAAGGCCGACCCTTAAAGGAGTAAGGTCTTCCTTTTTTATACCTGTAACGGTGAGAATCTTCGTCGGGTCCATATTGCGGTCGTAAAAACGGTCGTAGATATGTTTTCTGTATTCGGCTATGTTATCCTTAAAAATGGTAAGATATTCATCGGTATCGATAAACTCGTAGTCGAGACCGACAAGAGTCTTATAAAGCTCGGCAACCTCTTCCCAGGAATTTTCCTCGCCGTTACATATAGTAAAGGTCTCGCCCATCGCCTTTTCGTTATTAAGAAGGGCGGTTATCATTTTCGCTACGTCACCCGACCAAATAAGAGCGGCGTGAAGCTTTCGAGCCTTTTCGGGAAGCACGACCTTTTTGCCCTGCGCCGCCCTGCGAAGGAAGGTACATGCCTCAAGTCCTACGAGCTGATACCGTCTCGTGGAATAGACCATAGTGGGGCGAAGGATGGTATAATTTTTATAGCCCGAGGAATTTAAAATATTCTCCTCCTGCGCCTTGTAGAGGCCATATTCTTTGTCGCAGTCGGCCAGAAACTCGAGGTCGGAAACCGCCTCTAAAAGACGGGGCGAGGTCTCCTTTACGGGATGCTCGCAGTCGGCGTATATTCGGTAGGACGATAAAAAGATATAGTGATCGGTAGAGTCGAGCAATTTTTTATATCTTTTTTCAAAGCTGTCTTTGCCGAAATAAAGCATAAAATCTATGATAGCGTCATAATGACTGCCCTCGAGAAAATCGAACAGCCAGTCGTCATCAAGAGCGTTTGCGACTATATAATTCAAGTTTTCCAAGGCTTCGCCCGTTTCTCGGTCGACCGCATCGACCCTCCAGCCGTCCTTTATAAGCTCGGGCACAAGATGAACTCCCATTGCGCCTCTCGCGCCTAAAACTAAAACTTTTTTCATATCAGCATCATCTCCTATCTCCTATTTTATCAAGCTTTTCGCGGCATAACAAGCCTATATTCTATAGAAAAGGGGTATTATTCTATACCATTTTACGGCCGCCGTCGATAAGGATGTTCTGACCGACTATATAACGGGCCTCATCGGTACAGAGAAAGGCTATAAGAGCAGCGTTTTCTCTGCCCGTTCCGGTTCTTCCCAATCGGCATAGCTTGGCATCATTATAAAAATCTATATCTCCGTCGGGAACGGGGCTGACGGTACCGGGGGAAACGCAGTTTACGTTTATTCCCTGATTTACGACCTCTTTTGAGAGGGCGGCAGTCATTGCGATAACCGCGCCCTTGGTGGCCGAATAAGGCGCCATACCCTCGTTTCCATAGTGACCCGCAACGCTGGAAACATTGACGATTTTTCCATATCCGCGCTCTATCATTCCGCGAAGCACGGCACGGGTGACGTAAACCGTTCCGAAAACATTTATATCAAAATATTTTTTCCACAGCTCGGTTGTGGATTCGACAAAAAGGCTGTAGTTTCTCCAAACCGCGGCATTGTTTATAAGGAAGTCGATCTTGCCGAACTCCTTTTCTGCGGCTTCGACAGTAGCGCAGACCTCGGCTTCATTCGATATATCGCAGACGCCGGTTTTTGCCTTAACGCCCAACCGCTCACAGTCGGCTTTTACGGCTTTAAGCCCTTCCCCGTTCATATCGAGAAGAATCAGATCCGCGCCCATTTCGGCAAAGGTTACGGCTACGGCATAGCCAAGACCTGCCGCCGCTCCCGTTATAAGTGCAACCTTTCCGCTGAATTTTTTATCCATTTTATTTTCTCCTTTAGTAGTCGAGTCCCTCGATGACCTTTTTAAGCCGGGTCAGCTTAGGCTGAGCGGGAGTGTCGAAGGGGCCGTAGGACTGACAGGTAAGATAGGTGCAAACACCGAGCTGTGGTCCTAAGTTGCGGACAAGCTTCTGAGTAGGACCGCTCTCTAAATAGAGGAATTTCTTATTTAACGTCTTGTTAAGCTCGATTATGGTCTCGAAGCTCTTGGGAAGATCCTCGATAGCGTCGGTCCGGTTTACTATCTTAACCAGGTCTGCGCCCCGCTCTTCGTGACATTTTGCTATGTGAAGGGTCTCCTCTACGGTCAGATTGCTTCCCGTATGGGAGGACATTAAGACCTCTCCGCCCATAGCGTGGATCTTTTCGATAAGAGCCTTCTGTTTTTCTATAGCCTCGGGCTTTTCGGTGAGCTCCCACCTTGAGCCGCGGTCGAACATATCTCCCATGATGTCGAGTATCGTCGCGCCGCACTCGAGGGCAAGCAGCAGAACCTCGACACATTCCTCGTCGGTATAGCCTTCGTTCTGATTATGTCTGTAGGAGGTGACGTAGATAGGCAAACCCTCGCAAGCCTCAAATATCTTGGTCAGATTTTCCTTAGTGCGAAGCTCCTTCTTGATTTTACAGAGCTGAATTCCGAAGGCGGTGGCGTCCTCGGCAAGGGAGGACTTTATCTTACAGATACATTCCTCCACGGTTTCGCACTGCACCATAGCGCAAAGAAGAGCCTCGTCGTGATTTACAAAAGATACTTTACTCATATTTATCCTCTTACCATAGCGTTTCTTCCGCCGTCAATCATAATGTTTTCGCCGTTTATAAACTGACCCTTGTCTGAAGCAATAAATAGAATAAGGTCGATTATCTCCTGCGGCTCGGCGGCACGGCCGAGTAAGGTTTTCATGCCTGCCATACCGGGACGGGTAAGAACCGGTCCGGGGGAAACGCAGACAGCACGAATGCCGTGCTGTGCGCCGTACTGCGCCTGAGATTTAGTTAGACCAAACATAAGTCCTGCCTTGGAGGTGGGATATGCCATCGACCAGCCGTCACCGTCACAGCCCGTAATGGAGCCGATATTTACGATAAGACCGCTTTTCTGGTCACGCATTACTCCAAGCACCGCGTGACCGAAATAGAAGGGTCCTTTAAGATTTACGTCAATTCCCCAATCGAAGACCTCAATAGGGGTGTCGGGGAAGTCGGTAGGCTCGGTATAATTGAGCATTCTGCGCTCGGTGCCTCCCGCAAAGTTACAAAGGACGTCGATTCTTCCAAACTCCTGCACACATTTGTCCCTTGCGGCGCAGATCTGAGCATAGTCTCTGACGTCGCATACCGCGCCGATAGCCTTACCCTTGCCCTTGGCGTTTATTTCGGCAACCTTTTCGGTTAAAACCTCTTCGTTAATGTCGCAAAGGAGGACGTTTCCGCCCTCTTCGGCGAAGCACTGACAGAAAAGCAGGCCCATTCCCGATGCGGCACCTGTTGCAATTGCAACTTTACCTTCAAAGCTCATAATAAAACCTCCTATAAGCTATTTTTCTTTAACATACTACACCTATCCTGTAAAATCAATATTTAAAACGCTACTCTTTTGTCATTTTCGATACAGTTTTTGCGGTTTTTAGTTGATTTTTTTAATAAAAACGGTATAATCGAATTATCGGAGGGGATTTAATGAGCATTTTTGACGAAATTATAATAACCGATATAAGCAGAGTTTTTATGGTGCCGAGCCCCAAGGGACGGTATACCGAAATGAAAAACCGCGAGACCTACGGGCTTTCCTTCTGCAAAAGCGGGCAGATAACCTACACCCAAAACGGAGTCAAGACTGTATCGGACAAGCATCACGCGGTGATCCTGCCTATGGGGGGCTCCTACACCCTTTACGGCGACGAAACGGGAGTATTTCCCCTTATAAATTTCTCGACCCTTACCCCTTTTACAGATAAATTCATATCCATACCCCTCGAAAACCCCGAGACCTATATAAAGGAGGTCGAACGGCTTAGCGGCAGAAGCAGAGCGAAGAGCTTCTCGATTCTTTATAAGCTTTTCGACCGACTATCCGACGAGGGCAGGCAGAGAGATATACTCTCCCCCGTATTCGGCTTTATGGAACAAAATATAGTCAGAAGCGACCTTTCAAACGGCGAGCTTGCCGCTCTTCTTAACATAAGCGAGGTTTATTTCAGACGGCTTTTCAAGGAGCAGGTCGGCGTGACCCCTCATAAATACCTTTTAAATCTTCGGCTGGAGAGGGCAAGGCTTCTCCTTTCCGACCCCGATATCGCCATAGGAGAGGTTGCCGAAGCGGTAGGCTTTTCCAGCCCCTATCATTTTTCCAAGGCATTTAAGGCGGCGGTTGGCACCACCCCCGGAAGATACCGAGCCGAGCTTCTGAAGACAGAAATGTAGAGCAGGGACGCTTCGCGAGGGAAAAGGGAAATGGGAAAGGTTAGGGAAAAGGGGCTGCGCAGGGGCAAAACTGCGTTTTGCAGGGACGCTACGCACCCGAAAACGGATGATTTTTATGTAAGAAAAGGCAAAAAGTCACGGTAACGCTGACGCGTACCGTGACTTTTTAACGCATTATTACGGAAAAAGCGCCGTTTTCGGGCAATTTTCACTGTTTACTTTACGAATCTGTAAAGCAGGGGGGCGATGCGCTTGGCCATATAGAAAAAGCCTAAGTCGGTGGGATGACAGTTGTCAACGAGGGCGTGGTGATAGACCTCCTCGGGAACCAGCTCTCTACCGTCGATGAAGTAGACGTTTTCGTCTCCCTCGGCCACCGCCTTTTCAAAGGACTCTCTTACGGTAGCGTTACGGGCAAGCTCGTCCTCGGTAAGATAGAACTTGGGGCGGGTCATCATAATTATGGGCATATCGGGATGAGCCTCTCTGACCCTCTTATAGCCCTTATAGTGGGTGTTTTTAAGGTGCTCTACCGAGGGGGCATTATGATCGTAGTCGTAGACGAAAACGCTCATATCGAGATTTGCTATATATTCCATCATGGTGTCCTCGCCCTTGGCGTTACCCGAAAAGCCGAGATTTATATAGTCGGTCTTAAGGTTTCTGTGAAGGATCGCCTGATAGCAGTCGCCGGGCTTGGAGGCACAGCCGCCCTGCGTAATGGAGGAGCCGTAGTAAACGACGGGAGGCTGAATTAAGTCCTCCGCTTCCTCTAAAACACTACCCTTCATAAGGCCGATATAAACCTTCTCGACACAGTTATAAAGGGGCATATTTATACATATCGTGCGCTTTTCCTTAGAGGGAAGGTTTACGACGCTCTCATAACCGCCCTTAAAGCCTATAGGAGACACGAAGGTTCCGAAATAGCGCATATCGTCACCCTGAGAGCCGTAAAGGTCAAAGCCGCAAACACCTGCGTAGGCAAAGTGTGCCATACCGTCGTTGTCATAGCATTTTACGATAAGAGCGACGCTCTGACTGTCGGTGACGAAACGGATTCTTCCACCTGCGGCGTGGTCTTTAAGGGCGTTTACCCCGTCGCTTACCGTCTCGGCCACCTTGGTTGGTATACGGACGAATTTTTCATTCTCGCGGAAAACTCCGTACATCTTAAAGGGGGTCTGCTCGGGGTCGAAAAACTCGAACCTCTCCTTAACCTCTTTGTCAAGTGTGTGTGAAACTACTAAGTTTTTATCAAGATCTGCAACATTTATCATATAGATCACCTCCTTTAAATCATATAATATACCGTCTGTTTTTTCAAGAGGCTATTGACAAAAAAGGGCGAAAAATATAAAATAATTTCGGTGATCAAATGGATAATATAATTCTTATAGGTATGCCCGGCAGCGGAAAGTCTACCATAGGGGTACTGCTTGCGAAAATGATGGGCTACGGCTTTGTCGATACCGACCTTTTAATTCAGCATTTCGAGGGCAAAAAGCTTTATGAAATTCTCCGCGACAAGGGAAACGACTATTTTTCCGAGACCGAAAACAAAATTCTTTCGGGAATTCAGGCCCGTCATACGGTTATCGCAACGGGAGGAAGCGCAGTTTTCGGAAAAGAGGCAATGGAGCATCTTTCATCTATCGGCAGGGTGGTGTATTTAAGGGTATCCCTCCGCGAGCTCAAACGCAGGATCAAAAACTTTTCGACCCGTGGAATAATGATGAAAAAGGGTCAGACCCTCGACGATATTTTTACCGAGCGCTCCCCTCTTTACGAAAAATATGCCGATATAACGGTAAACTGTATGGGAGGCTCCCTACAGAAAAACGCAGAAAAAATAATTGTCGCCCTAACCAAATAGGAAAAGCGCCGTCTTTCGACGGCGCTTTTCCTTTCGAGGGGTTTGAGGAGAAAGGTCATATCATAGGATACAACCGACAGTCGAGGGTTGCGGCTCCCTGACTGCATTATTATAATAACCGATAAACTTTGTATTTCTGTGAACGAGATTTTAAAAAATAATGAATATTAGAATATTTTTTTCGCCTCGGGGTAACAATAATTCCGAAAGGCGATGATATTTTTGGATTATAAAAAGACAAGACTTGGACGTTTCTTTTTAGGCAAGGGCTTTTACGGGGTCTTGGCCCTCTGCCTTGCGGCGGTCGGTGCGGCGGCCTGGTCGGCCTTTGACCGAGCGGCAGAGTCCGAAATCACCAAAAAGCCCGACAGCTCACAGTATATTGCTTCCTCGGGGAACAGCTCCTCCGATACAAAGGTGGGGGCCGATACCGACTCGAAAATACCCTACTCCTCCAAGGACGTTTCTTCAAGCACCCCTTCGGCGACTGTAGTCGCGACCTCATTCACCTCCCCTATGGGCGGCGGAATAATCAAGCCCTACAGCGAAAACGAGCTTATTTATTCGGCGACCTTTTCTGATATGAGGACCCATTTGGGACTTGATATCGAGGGGACTGAGGAAGATGACGTAAGGGCCTGCGGCAACGGCTACGTTTCGGCGATTATCGACGATCCTCTCCTTGGAAAATACGTTGAGATCGACCACGGCAAGGGGGTCGTAGCGAGATATTGCGGACTTGGAACGGTCTACGTTGAGGAGGGCGAAAGCGTAACGGCTACAACCTGCATCGGGCTTCTCGGAGCGGTCCCCGGAGAATGCCAGGACGCGACCCACCTACACTTAGAGTTCTATTTCGACGAATATCCCGTCGATCCTATGCAGTATATCGGACAGTAAAAAAGCATCCCTGATATATAATATCAGGGATGCTTTTTGATGTGAAAAGAAATTCGGTGATCTTTGTTCAACATATTGTCATTGCACATCGGTATAGAACGTGGTGAATTTCTATGTTATAAATTATAACATAGATTTATAACAAAAGTCAAGACATAATGTTTATGAGGTGACGCAAATGCACGAAAAGCTCATAATCGGCAAAAAGGCTCTTAAGGGCGAGGACGGCTACAAGACCTTTTCTATAAGGATAAAGGAGGAATCGGTTGCCAATCTCGACCGCCTTTCCAAAGCTACAAACCGCTCGCGAAACGAGCTTATAAACATACTTCTTGACTATGCTATAAATAATTGTGAAGTAAAATAAAACCGCCACACGGCGGTTTTATTTTTTTCTTCCACCTTGCGGCGGAGG